>JBIHZT010000270.1:0-5700 GCA_044240265.1 Luteolibacter sp.
TACGACCCGGAATTTCGGTTTCTCCGTCGATGGTTCGCTGTCGTGATGGATCGCAAACCGATCAAGGTGGAAATTTCCGTTGAGCGTTGCATCCGACAAGATAGCCCAACCAATCCGCAGGTGTTTTGCTTCGTTGGTTCCTTGATGGTTCTTCGGCAACTTCTTCCGCTCCATTTGGAAAAGTGCTTCAACCAGCCGGTTCCAGTGGCGAGCAATAGATATTTCTCGTTTTGGATGATGCGGCGTCTTGAAAAGTCGTCTTAGGATTCTATCAAGCCTTGCCGACTCGCTGGGCTTGGAGCGCCGTAAGTCCATCATTTCTTGGGTGATGCGGATCATATCGCGTGGGCGTCTCAAATGCTCGGCATCTTGCCTACCGCCCGGGCGAGGGTTTCGCGTTCGTGGTGGGTGTAGCCTTGATGCACGTCGGCGGACTCGTGGCCGACGATACGCCGGCGGAGTTCCTCGGAAACGTCCAGGTTCGCCAAGGTGGATGTGAGAGAGTGGCGCAAGGCGTGGAAGCTGCGAGCGTGCTGGGCGCGGCGTCCATTGTCAGCGGCTCGCACGGTGCGCCGCTCGATATTCCCCGCGTCCATGATAGCGATGAACTGAGAGGAAAGCCCATGCCTGCCACCGATTGCGGCCTTGTGGAGCGCCGGGAATAGCGGGGCGGTGGCGTCCTCGGGTTTGTCTCGGCCCTCCAACCATGTGACGAGGCGCGGGTGGAGTGGCACCTCCAGCCGCTTCCGCTTCCTCTCTGTCTTGGCCGGCATGAAGGAAAGCGTCTTGCGTTCGAAGTCCACGCTCGCCCATGTCAGGCGGGCACAATCGCCAAGCCGGGCCCCAGCATAGAATCCGAGAAGGATCATCCCTTGCCAGTCGGCACACCGGGCCGCCCGCGCGGCCTCGTCGGCGCGCCCATCGATGAAAACCGGATCCTGCCAAGTTGGATCACCGGACGCATTCACAAGCTGCCCAACCTCCGCCACGGTGAAAACCTCCCGCTCGGTCGAATCATGCTCTGGAAGGCGGTCGAGCGCCGCGGCTGGACTGGCCAAAAGCAATCCCTCACGCACTGCGGCGCGGAACATCCCCGCAACGTCGCTGGCGTAGTGGTTCGTCGTCTTGGCCGTGCGGATCGGTGGGGCCTTCTCCTTCGCCGAGTCTCCTTTCCTGATTTTGCCCTTTGCCTGCTTCGATGTCGAAGGATGCCAGCCCTTGCGGATCTCGTCGCGGAATGTGCGGATATCCGCCTTGGTGATCGCCTCAAGCTTGGAATCGGCCTTGTCCCCCAGCCATTCGAGGAACGTTTCAATGTGGGCGCTGTAACGGGCCATGGTGGCTTTCTTCCCGGTGGCAGCCTTCATGGCGAGCCAGTCGGTGGACCAGGTGCGCACGGTGTAGAATTTCAACTCAGTGCCAGTGGATGCTTCGCACATGCGGGCCAGCAATTCGCGCGCCCGTCCCTCTGACAGCTCGCCCCGGGCCGCTGCCTGGGCGGCATCGGTGAGGATGGCGAATGCCTTCGTCGCCCCTTCACCTGTGGACAAGCTGGCCTTCCTCGCGGTCTCCTCGATGCGGACCGCTTCGACCATGGCCTCCGCCCGCTTGGTGCGCTTCGTTGTCTTTTTCAACCGGCGGGTGGTGCCGTCGGGTTGCATCACGTCGAACGCCGCAATCCAGTAAGGTGAACCGGCGCGTTTGATAAGTAGGGCCATGGCTTGGGATGGTTGGGAACGAAGGCGGCGAAAATGGGAACGAATTCGGGAACGTCCGCCGTTGCGCCCCGATGTTTTACGTTCTCAAAACTGTTCCCAAAACTCAAGAAAAATGCACAACTCGTTGATTTCTAGATTTGAGGAAACGATTCAGCGGTTCGAATCCGCTACGCTCCACCACTCTTGTTTTCAAAGAGTTGTGGTTTTTTGCAAGGCTAGGTATTCCTTAGGCTAGCCCACAAAGATCAAAAACGACTCAAGCTGCGCATTGGGATCGCGGCTTTCGTATTCCGCAGTCTTTTGTACGCCGGTTCAAGGATCAAAGAGCAGCGGCTGGCATGTGATCATGGAGGCGCCATGCGCTGGCCTGGCGATTCAAGTTCCCAGCAACACCTCGACTCCGCGGCCTTGGAGCAGGTCCACGAATTCGGAATCCGCCGCCTTGTCGGTAATAAGGCAACTGAGATCAGCGATCTGGGCGAAGAAGAATGCGGCCTTTTGCCCGAGTTTGGAATGGTCCGCCAGAAAGACGACGTCCTCGGCGCTTGCGATGACCCGCTCCTTGAACGCCGCCTGGCGGGAATTGCTCTCGCTGACGCCGCGCTCGAGGTGGAGGCCGTTTCCAGAGAAGAACATGCGGTGGATGTTGTAGCGTTGCAGGGACTTTTCCGCGGTTAGGCCGATGAACGAGCGGGATTTGGGGTCGAACAGGCCGCCGGTGCAGATCAAGTCGAGATTGGGTCGGTCGGAGAGGGCGGTGAAGACGTTGAGCGCGTTGGTCAGGATCGTGAGCGGCAGGTCGGGGAGAAACTCGGTGAGAGTTAGCACGGTGGAGCTGGCATCGAGGAAAATCGTCTCGTTTGGCTGGATCCGGCTCGCAGCGAGGCGGGCGATGGCTTGTTTTTCCTCGCGCCGAATCGCCTGCCGCTCGGTGAAGGGCAGGTCCTCGCGAATCCGCTCAGGACGCCCCGCTCCGCCGTGGGTGCGGATCAGCTCACCGCGTTTTTCGAGCATCTCGAAATCCTTGCGGACCGTCTCATCAGTGACCCCGAGTTCGGTGGCTGTTTCCGTGGTTCGCAGGGAACCAGATCCATGGAGTAGCTCCAAAATTCGTCGTTGGCGGTCGATCGCGAGCATGATTTGTGTTTTTCTTTGTTTCTTTGGGAATTTTTGGATTTTTGGTTGACTTGTCAATTCAATCCGCCGAAAACACACCCACAGATGGCCGCTCCGATTTCCCAATCCACTCCCCGCGCAGTCGTTGAACACCTCGTTCGCGAGCAGGTTTACGCGAGTCTCGGTCTGCCGTTGCCGGCGGCATCCAAGGCTCCCAACGCACTGTTGGTCAATATTTCAGCTCGTCACTGCCACCTCACACAGGCCGCCGTGGAAGCGCTTTTTGGTCCCGGACATCAGCTTACGCCGATGAAGGGGCTTTACCAGCACGGGCAATTTGCCGCGAAGGAGTCGATCACGCTGATCGGGCCACGCAGCCGGATCATTTCAAATCTTCGGATCCTTGGTCCTTGCCGTGATTTGAACCAGGTCGAGCTCGCTTATACCGACGCGATTTCGCTCGGATTTGACATTCCCGTTGCCATGTCCGGCGCGATCAAGAGCACTCCGGGCTGCATGCTGATGGGTCCGCACGGCTATTTTCAAATGGATGAGGGCGTGATCCGCGCCCAGCCTCATGTCCACATGCATCCGGACGATGCAGCCTACTACGGCGTCAAGCATCTCGACACCATGAAGCTGAAAGTCCACGGCCCGCTCGCAATGACCTTCGACAAACTCGTCGTCCGCGTGGATCCCTCTTTCAAACTGGAAGTCCACATCGACACCGACGAGGGCAATGCCTGTGGCCTCAAGCCCGACACTTTCTGCGAACTGATCAAATAATCTCAATCCAATCCCACATCACCAACCAATACCATGAGCACCGCACTCGGCATGATCGAAACCAAAGGCTACGTCGGCAGCGTCGAAGCCACTGACGCTATGGCCAAAGCCGCCAACGTCCAGATAATCAACCAAATCCAAATCGGCGGTGCGTTCCTCACCGTTCTCGTCAAAGGTGACGTCGGCAGCGTGAAAGCCGCCGTTGATGCCGGAGCCGAAGCCGCCGGCCGTGTCGGCGAACTTGTTTCCGCCCACGTCATCGCCCGTCCGCATCCGGAGCTTCTCAGCCAGTTCGGAATCGCCTGAGATCCTTCTGACTCTCAACAATCAACCATCAACTCTCAACTTCTTACCACCATGGCTAAACAAGCAATCGGCATCATCGAAACCAAAGGATTCATCTCCTTGGTGGAAGCCTCCGACGCGGCACTTAAATCCGCCGACATCAAAATGACCGGCTGGGAAAAAATCGGTTCCGGCCTCGTCACAGGCTTCTTCACCGGCGACGTCGCCGCAGTCAAGGCCGGCCTCGACGCCGCTGCCGCCGCTGGCTCCAAGCTCGGCACCGTTAGTTCCGTGCAAGTCATCCCACGCCCGCACGACGATCTGTCGAAGCTCGGCAGCTGGATCGGCTGATCTGAAATTTCAAATCTCAAATCCACAGATGCTCGTTCTCGTCGCCAACCTGGGTTCCACCTCCTTTAAATACCGTCTCTTCCGCATGGATGGGAACGGCGGCGAGGTCATTGCCAAGGGCGGCTACGAGCGAGTGACGGATTATGCCGCGGTGATCGATGACGCTCTCGCCGCTCTTCAGCGGGACGGCGTCATTGCCAGTGCGGATGAGATCGAGGCGGTGGGATTCAAAACCGTGCTCGGCAAGGATCTGAGCGGTTGCGTCATCGCCGACCAGCAAGCCATCGCGGCTCTGGAAGGATTCACCGCCGTCGCACCGGCTCACAATCCGCCATACGCGGCCGGCATCGCGCAGTTTGGCAAATCACTGCCTAACGCTCGGCTCGTCGCGCTTTTTGAAACCGCCTTCTATCAGTGGACCAGTCCGGCGTCCTATTCCTACGCCATTCCCCGCGCATGGCGTGATATCGGCATCCGCCGTTATGGCTTCCATGGCGCGAGCCACAAGTTCATCGCCGAGCGCTCCGCGGAACTCTGCGGCCGCGAAGACGTGGCGGAAATCGCCCGCCGTCTCTATCTGGACGGACCGCAGCCGGTCGCAGGAAAACCATTCCGCGTCGTATCCTGCCATCTCGGCGGATCGAGTTCCGTGACCGGCATTCGTAATGGTGTCGCCGTCGGTTCCAGCATGGGCTTCTCGCCACAAAGCGGACTTCCCCAGAACAACCGGGTGGGGGACCTCGACTCCGGTGCCATTCCTTATGCGATGCGCACTCTCGGAATTTCCCTCGACGAAGCCGAGCGTCAGTTGACCAAGGAATCCGGCCTGCTAGGCCTTTCCGGAGTCTCAAACGACGCCCGCGACATCGATGCCGCAGCCGCCTCTGGAAATCCCGATGCCCAGCTCGCCATCGACACGATGATCCACTCGATCCGGCACTGGGTCGGCGCCTTCCAGCTTGAGCTCGGCGGCCTTGATTCCCTCGTCTTCACCGCCGGCATCGGTGAAAACGGCGCCGCCACCCGCGCCGCGGTCTGCAAGGACCTCGAAGCGTTCGGCATCTACCTGGATCCTGCGAAAAACGCTGCCTGCCGCGCCACCGAATCCGTCATCAGCACCGATGACTCACCCGTGAAAATCATCGTCATCCCGGCGAACGAGGAACTCGTTCTCGCCCGCGAAGTCTATCGCAAGCTTTCCTAACCGTCTCTCACTCTCATCTCTCACCACTCACACCAAACAAATACTACCATGGCCAAACAAGCAGTTGGACTCCTCGAAACCCGTGGCCTCGCCTGTCTCGTCGTCGGCGTTGACGCGATGCTCAAATCCGCAAACGTCGAACTCGTCGGACCGATGAAGCAAATCGGAAACGCAATGTGCAACGCCGTCGTCACTGGCGATGTCGCCGCTGTGAAAGCAGCGCTCGACGCCGGTGCCGCC
>JBIHZT010000271.1:0-5691 GCA_044240265.1 Luteolibacter sp.
AAGGGAAGCGAGGTCCTGTTTGAGCGCGGGGATGTGGGAGAGGGAGATGGAGAGCGACTGGAGATCGCGGGCGTTGCCGGAGTTCTGCGAGAGGCGGGAGGTGGTGCGCTCGATGTCGCGGATGCCCTTGAGGGCGTCGCGGCATTTTGATAGAAGGAAAGGTTCCGCTAGAAATGAGGCGATGAGATCCTGCCGGGCGGTGAGCGCGGTGAGGTCGCGCAGCGGGTGGAGGATCCAGTCGCGGAGGAGGCGCGCGCCCATCGGCGTGGCGGTGCGATCGAGCACGCCTAGCAGGGTGTGGGCTTTTCCTGAACGGGAATCTACCAGATCGAGATTCCGCTGGGAGGCGGCGTCGATGAGGACGTGGTCGGCGCTTTCCCGGACGTGCGGCGGGTGAAGGTGGGTGCAGTTTCTCCGGAGCTGGTGGATGAGGTAATGGAGGACCGCGCCGCCGGCCCCGCTGGCGGCGTGGAGATTCGCGCAGCCGAAGCCGTCTAGCGAGTGGACGTTGAAATGGTCCTTGAGGAGCTGGTTCGCGTGCTCGGGGAGGAAGGTGTAGCCTTCGTAAATCAGGCAGTTCGTTAGTTTTCCAAACTCGGCGGTCTGGTGGTCCGGGATCAGCAGTTCGGAGGGGGAGATGCGGGCGAGCTCGTCCTCCAGCAGTCCGAGATCGGCGAACTCGGCGATGGTGAACTCGCCGGTGGTGTGGTCGATGCAGGCGAGGCCGGCGGATTTCCCGTGGCGGCAGACGGCGGCGAGGTAGTTCGGGCGTTGGTTGTCGAGTAGCGCTTCGTCGTCGATGGAGCCAGGGGTGAGGATGCGGGCGATCTCGCGGGAGACGAGTTTTCCGGCGACGGGCTCGGACGTCTGCTCGGCGATGGCGACGCGTTTTCCGGCCTTGAGCAGGCGGGCGATGTAGCCTTGCGCCGCGTGGTAGGGCACGCCGCACATCGGAGTGCCGCCGCGCTTGGTGAGGGCGACGTTCATGATCGGCGAGGCGGCTTTCGCGTCGTCGAAGAACATTTCGTAAAAGTCGCCGAGGCGGTAAAACAGGATGATGTCGGCGGGCAAGGACCGGCGCATGGCTTGGTATTGGGCCATCATGGGGGTCAGCGCGGGTTCGGACATGGGCGGAGAGTGGCGGGTTTTATGGGGTGATTCTAGAGCGAAAAACGGGGGCGCGAACTTTCGTCCGGCCCCCGAAGATATTTGAAAAAGAACAAGCAGGAATGCCTGTGCTACCTCACGCGCTCCAACAGCCAGGCGAGCAGGCTGCTGATCGGCAGGCGCTCCTGCTCCATCGAGTCGCGGTGGCGGATGGTGACGGTGCCTTTGAGCTCGGGATTTTCCTCACCGAGCGTTTCGAAATCGACGGTGACGCAGAACGGCGTGCCAACCTCGTCCTGGCGGCGATAGCGGCGGCCAAGCGCGCCGCCGTCGTCGTAGAAGACCGTCATCCACGGTTGCAGCGTCTTCTGGATCTCGCGGCAGATGCGGACCTGTTCCTCGTTTTTCTTCAGCAATGGGAAAATGCCGACCTTGATCGGTGCCATCCGCGGGACAAAACGCAGCACGGTGCGGACGTCTTCCTTGCCCTTGTCATCGGTGAGCATTTCCTCGTCGAAGGCTTCGCAAATGAGCGCCAACACCGTGCGGTCGCAACCGGCGGACGGCTCGACGACGTGCGGCAGGAACTTTTCTTTCGTCTCCTCGTCGAAATAAACCAGCGATTTGCCGGAGCCCTTTTCGTGCACGCCGAGGTCGTAGTCGGTCCGATAGGCAACGCCTTCGAGCTCCTGGATGCCGAACGGGAATTCGTATTCGATATCGTAGGTTTTCTGCGAGTAGAACGCGCGCTCACCGTCCGGGATGTCGAGGATGTGGAGCTTTTCGCGTGGGATGCCGATCTCGCCGTAGAACTTGAGCCGCTCTTCCAACCACTCGTCGGTAAGGCGTAGTCCGTCGTCCGGATGGCAGAAATACTCGATTTCCATTTGCTCGAACTCGCGCGAGCGGAAGGTGAAATTGCGCGGGTTGATCTCGTTGCGGAACGATTTGCCGCACTGCGCGATGCCGAAGGGCAGCTTCACGCGGTTTGAATCGAGCACGTTCTTATACTGGCAGAAAATCGACTGCGCGGTCTCCGGACGGAGATAGGCGATCTGATCGCCGGTCGCGCCGAAGTTCGTTTGCAGCATCAGATTGAACTGCCGCGGCTCGGTGAGCAGCGAGCCGTTTTCCGGGTTGAATCCGGTCGTGCCGGTGAGTTCCTCGCGGCGTTCTTCGGCCAGTTCCAATTCCTTCGGGGAAATTTTCTTATCCGGCATCAGCTCCGCGTAAAACTTCCGCGCCGTCTTATGCGACTCGACCGGGTCCTTGCCCGTCGTCACCAGCACCGCAAACGAGCGCTCGATGCTCCAGCCGGTCGCCGTGTGTTTCGCGCCCGAGAAATAAACCGCCACGCCGTCCTGCTCCGGAATCTGGTCGGCGCGGAGGCGCGCCCGGGAGAGAAGGCAATCGCACATCGGATCCGAGAAACCACCCACGTGTCCCGACGAAACCAGCACCTGCTCCATCGTCAGAATCGCGCCGTCCATGCCGAGCACGTCATCGCGTTCCTGTACGGTTTTGCGCCACCAGTAGTCCTTCAAATTCCGCTTCAGCTCCGCGCCGAGTGGGCCGTAGTCCCAGCAACCGTTGAGGCCGCCGTAGAGCTCTCCCGCTTGGAAAATGAAGCCGCGGCGTTTGCACAGCGACACGATTTTTTCCATGCGGGCGGGATCGGTGACATCTTTGTTGGCCATGTGTTTGAAAGGTTGGGGCGCGAAGCGAAGCAGGCGCGGCGGCGGGCGGCAAGGCGGGATTGCAACGCCGGAAATCGTCGTTCCGGCTTGCCACGGCCGAGCTTGGCGCGTTGGTTCGTCCGGCGATGGCGAAATCCCTGATGCGATCCCTGACGACCCCGAGTCGGCTCGATGCCCTGACCCCCGTGGAGGTGGCCGGGCGCTTGCGGCATCTGGAGGGCTTGGTTTTCTTCGACACCGCGGGAAATTTTCCGTCAGGCGCCTGTCAGCCGGTTTCCGTGATCGCCGCCTGCCCAGCTCAAATTCTCCGGGGAAACATCCACGCCCCCCGCGATCTCGAACTCCTCCGCTCCGCCCTCGCCGCCGGCCCGAAACTCGCGGGCGACCACGGATTCCCCGTCGGCGGCCTCTGCGGGTGGGTCGATTACGAGGGGGATTTCCTCTTCGGCGACTATCCGGAAATGCTCGTTTACAGCCACCACGACCACACTTGGTGGGAAACCGGCCAACTCTCCTCCCAACTCCGCGACACCCGCAGCTCCGCGAAAATTTCCCCGTTCACCCCGCTCGCGACGCGGGAAAAATTCACCTCCAGCGTCGCCAACATCAAGGAATGGATCGCCGCCGGTCATATCTATCAGGCGAATCTCTCGCAAGCATTCACCGCCACCGTCACCGGCGACCTCTTTTCTCTCTACGAAACCCTCCGCGAAGCCTCGCCCGCGCCGATGGCCGCCTACCTCAAGCTCGACGGCCGCGAAATCCTCAGCTCCTCGCCCGAGACTTTTCTCAAAATCTCCGGCCGCGGCATCGAGACCCGCCCCATCAAAGGCACCCGCCCGCGTTTTTCCGATCCCGACGAGGACCGCCGCTCCGCTTACGAGCTCCAGACCTCCGCCAAGGAAATCGCCGAGCTCGTCATGATCACCGACCTGCTCCGCAACGACATCGGCCAGGTGTGCGAGTTCGGCAGTGTCGAAGTCACCGAGATGCTCCAGCTCGAAACCCTCGCCCAAGTTCACCACCTCGTCTCCACCGTCACCGGCACCCTCCGCCCGGAAATCGACGCACTCTCGGCGCTCGCCGCCTGTTTCCCCGGCGGCAGCATCACCGGCGCGCCGAAAAAACGCGCCATGGAAATCATCCGCGAGCTCGAACAAGCCCCGCGCGGGATCTATTGCGGCGCGATCGGCTGGCTCGGCTACAACGGCGAGAGCTCCCTCAGCATCGCCATCCGCACCCTCGTCCGCAGCGGCGACCACCTCGTCTATCAAGTCGGAGCCGGCATCGTCGCCGATTCCGACCCGGAAAAAGAATACGAGGAAACCCTCCACAAAGCCGCCGGCATCCGCCTTGCCATCGAGCGCTGGCAATCATGACTCCGGCAACCCCCTGCCGTCGTTTTTTCAAAGCTTCCTATTTACCCAACCTGAGCTAGTCTGGATCCAATGAAACAGGTCAGCGTCATCAACCTCGACGACCCCGCCGGCAAGACCGTCGGTCGCCGCCGTCGTCCGATCAACCCGCTCGCGGCAGCCGATGGTCTTCAGGAATTCATCAACGAGCAATTCAAGGAAAGCGGGCACCGCCTGACACCCAGAGGGGTCTTCCGTTTTCATTCCCACGAGGAGGCAGATGCATGGATGAGGAATTCGATACGACCGAAGAAGGATTAACTTCGCGTGCTCCTCGGCAGAAGGATCTGGCCGAGCTCGCCAGGGAATTGAATCGGTTAGGGGCCGATTACATCGTTGTCGGCGGCTTCGCGATCATCATCTCCGGCTACGCAAGGTCCACCATGGACCTCGATCTCGTCGTCGCCACCGATCCGGAAAACGAGGCCAAGGTCTATAAAGCCCTCGAATCCCTCCCCGACAAAGCCGTCCTAGAACTCGAACCCGGCGAGATCGCGAAATACACCGTCGTCCGTGTCGGCGATGAAATCTGCGTGGACCTCATGGCCTCCGCCAGCGGCATCGATTACGAGGAAGCCTCGCAAGACCAAATCATCCGAATGGTCGATGGCGTCCCGATCCCCTTCGCCTCCCCCCGTTTGCTCTATCGGATGAAGGAAAAGACCCACCGCGAAAAAGACCGCGCCGACCTCCAGTTCCTCCGCGAGAACTACGCCAAGGAAATTTTCGGCAAGAGTGATGAGGTATAGACTCCGCCAAAAATCCAAGACCCGCCAACTCGCGCCCAATGGCCTTACAAATCGAAGCCAGAGTCGAACGCTGGCTTCAAAAGTAGTCATGGACTTCAGTCCGTTATCAGCACGATTCGACTCGCAACCCGTGCTGATGAGTTTACGCCGGCAAGCTTCCGAAAAGCACCACCCGTTCGCAGCGACCCTCGGCTTACCGTTGGCGGCAGTGCCGCTGGCGATTTGCGTTTACAGGCTGGAACCGAGGTCGCTAGATTCCGACATGAAAAGGCTATTCGGCTTCGCACAAGCTCTCGTCGTTCTGGCAATCTTACTTACGTCTTGCGAATCTCCGGACAAGCATGCTGACAAGTCTTCAGGACAGGGAGATTCACAGAAACTGGAACCGACTACCTCGGAAGCCCAATTCAAGCTCGGGCTCGCCTACGCCGAGGGAGACGGAGTTTTCCAAGACGGTGCTGAAGCAGAGAAGTGGTGGAAAAAAGCTTCGACCCAAGGATGCACCGACGCGCAAATCTACTTGCTGATGAGCTACAGCTCCGGAGCTTTTGGCATCAAGAAGAACGAGGCTGAAAGCAGGAGATTGGTGTTGGATTTCGAAAAAAGTGGACGTCCTGATCCTCAAGAACTTGAAGATAAAATGAAGGATAAAAATTCGGATTATGTGATCAGGGTCATGAAGTGGTTTCGGAAGGCTGCCGAACAATCTGATCCGGAGGCCCA
>JBIHZT010000493.1:0-3432 GCA_044240265.1 Luteolibacter sp.
GAATGCAGAAACCTCTCTTCCCATCAACGATCCACCATCAACTTTCTTCCACCCTAGGCCTCCGAATGTGGTTGGAGTGGATGACCGGGCGGCGCGTCCTCGGGCTCCTCTCCGAGGCCCTCGAAGAGCTTTTTCAAATCCTCAGGCATGCGGCGGAGCATCCGCGTCTCCTCGACTTTTTGTTTGAGAAGCTTGCGGACCAGCGTGCCGTCGTCATTCGGGTCGATGGAAAGCGCCTCGAAGGCGGCGGGCCAGCTGGTCTCGTGTTTGTAGAGGTCCGCCGCGTCGTAGATGAAAGGCAGGGTTCCGGCAGCGTGGACGAAGCCGAGCTGCGGGATGAATCCCATGGAGCAGCAGACGGCGGCGGTGAGCGAGTAAAGGGAAGCATTCGATGCGGAAAGCGCGCGGTTGATGCCGTCGGCGAGTTGCCAGTTCTCGGTTTTGTAGTCGCGACCCTTCCAGGTGACGCCGTATTTCAGGCCCAGCTCGGCGTAGGTTTGCTTGACCCGTTTCCCCTCCATGCCGCGGAGTTGTTTGATGTTCACGCCATGCACGGCGGCTTCCGGAAAACGGTGGAGAAACATGCGCCGCGCGATTTCATTCTGCGAGCGCTTGTTCGCCCAGGCAGTCGCATGGATGCGGGCCATCGAGTTGTCATGATTCGGCGTGATCCCGAACGAGTAGAAACGCAGCCCGTCCTCCCCCAGCCAGAACAACGGGCAGTTGCAATGAGACGCCGCCTTGACCGCCGCGTGGGTGACCACCGAGCCGGGACCGAGGATCACCGCGCTGACGGTGGCGATGGGAATGCGGGTGACGAGTCCGTCGCTGCCGATCCACTTCACCGAGAAATCATCCACCTCCAGGCGGCCATATTCCAGATAGATAGGCGTCCAGCGGTCCTTTGCGGGCGCAAGCGTGTCGAGGGGCGGGCGTTCGAAGATAGGCATGGAGACTGGGGAGGTTGACAGTTTTAGTCATGTTGACTAGGTTGCGGACATGCAGGTGACGATCCATGAGGCGAAGACGCATCTGTCGCGGTTGATCGCGGCGGTGGAGCGTGGGGAGGAAGTAATCATCTCCAGGCGGGATAAGCCGGTGGTGGAGTTGCGAGCCATGGAATCGCCCCCAAAGAACAAGCGTTCCTCAGGCTGCGGCGGACTGGCTGGATACTTCAGCGAGTCCGTCATCGAGCATCTCACCAACAATCCGGCGCTCGACAAGCAGATCGAAGAAGACTTCGAGAGCTTTGAGGAGGATTGGAAATGAATCTGCTCTTCGATACCCAAGCCTTCCTCTGGTGGTGCTTGGTCGCCCCGAAGGTATCCCCTGCGGCCCTCGCCGCACTGGACGAGGCCGAGCGGGTCTTCCTGTCGCCGGTGACTTTCTGGGAGATCGGCCTGAAAGGGAGTGGCAAGGGTTTTGATTTCCATCTTCCGGACGACTGGGAAACCGTGCTGTTCGCCCATGCGGAACGCTATCAGGTTTCCTGGTTGCCGATTTCCCCTCGCCACTGCCGACTGATTCAAGATTTGCCGTTTCATCATAGGGATCCTTTCGACCGGATGCTCATCGCCCAAGCCTTGCAGGAAAAATGCGCGGTGATCGGCTCGGATGAAGCATTCGAGAAATACGGGATGAAGCGGATTTGGTGATTAGGGATGTTCGCCGGGATGACGGTGGCGAACGGGGCGGGAGTGGAATTCCCTTTCGCCAAAGGTGATGGGTTGGTCGTGGAGGTGGAAATCTCCGGGCTTCAACTGATCACCGGCGGGTTCTTCCCAGCGTTCCAGATCAGTGGGATCGAGTTCGGGCGCGATTGAGCTGCGGCGGGTGGTTTTCTCCCACTCGCGGATGCGTCCGATGAGAGCGCTGGCGGCGGCGTGGGAATCCAAGGCAGCCACCGGACTAAGCGGCATAGCGGGCAGGCAGGTCTTCCGGCCGAACCAGACGCCCCAGACGGGATTTTCCAGGTGGCGGATTGCGGCCGCCACGATTTCCGCATCGCCCTCGAAGGCGGCGATGAAACGGGCTTCATTCAGATAGGTGCGGTGGGTGATGACGGCGTTGGCACTGGCTCCGCCGGAGGCTTTGCGCGGGATGCTCATTTTATCGAAGGCGCTAGACCGTGCATCGTAGCCGCCGCCGACGGTGTGGAAGTCCGAGAGGCGACCGACGAGTCGCCCGGCAGCACGCGGCAACCGATAGACTGTGAGACGCAGGGCGGAAAAGGGCGCGAGTTTTTCCGCCTCGTCCGGGGCGTGTTTGTCGATGCCAGCGGCGGCGGCGAGCAGGCCGATAAGCGCGCTCTTGGTGGGAAACGCCTCGGTTTCCCGCCGGGTGAAGCGGGATGAGGAGCCCCATGACTGCATCGGGCCATCCAACAGGATGGCGAAGGCGCGGGTGGTGGGATCAGACATCGGCGGCGAGGAGTTGATCGAGGAAGGAATTGATACCGTCCTCGGTGATGAGGGATTCCACCGAGGTTTCGATGCCCCAGAGCTTTTTCAGGTCGGCGTGGTGCTTGAGCATTTCCGCTTTTGAATTCGCGGCGTAACCCTTGCCGTTCGCCTTGATGGGAGCCTCGAAGGCGTTGATGAGCTGAAGCGGCTGGCCCTTGTCCTTGCGGATGCCGAGGACTTCGATGGGCAAGGTGGCTCCGTTCATGGAATTCTGACGGGCACCGGGAACGGCAGTGAGCACGGAGGTGATGAAGGCACGGAGCAGCGATTTGCGTTTCTCTTGTTCGCCTATCGGTCCGAGGTGCTTTGCATCGAAGAGCAGGTCCAGATTGATGGCGACGTAGCGGTAGTAGGTGGCGGAGTTGTATTCGAGCGTGCCGATCATGCCGGCACCGGCGTCTTCGGAATCGCCCTTGCGATCATCGACAGCAGAGAAGAAATCGATTTCGTTGGCGGTGGTGTGGGTGGAAAGCGCGTGGGAGAACATTGCCGCGCCTTCGACGTTGAGAGTGGCGTCGTTGGCGATCATGCGCCCGAAAAGGGCGATGTCCGCGGCATCGAGGCGATCGACTTTTTTCGCGGCTTTATCCGGAGCTTCCCCTGCAGCGACGGCAGCGGCGAGTTGCTGGATTTCTCCGGGTGATAGATAGACGGCGGTGGTGACTTGATCGGGCTTTTTGGCGTCCACCTTGCTGAAGACCGCGCAGATCTCGGCGGCTTTTTTGGCGGACTCAGCTTCGTCGAGACCGGCGGCGATCAATGCCGAGGTGAAGGGTTCCAAAAGGAAGCGACTGCGGATGCCCTCGAAGCCGACGGGTGATTCGTCACGAGCCTGAAGGCGGGAAGCGCGCTTCAAGGCCTGGCTGGAAACGCGGGCGCGCTGGCTGCCGCCGAAAGTGGCGGATTTCGGAGAGCCAACGTCGTCGCGGTTGAGGCAGGTGACGGGGAAGGACTGGAGGATGTGGAGTTC
>JBIHZT010000272.1:0-5685 GCA_044240265.1 Luteolibacter sp.
ACCATCTCGACGAGGCGCACACCGACCTCTACCGCCACCTGCGGGACTCAGGCGTGCCCGGCGAGGAAATGCCCGCCAGAATCTCCGCCGCGCTCGACGTGCCCAAGCTCGTCGCCGAGTCCGCCGCCGCCTGGGACGGCGGCTATGCGATCTGCGGCGTCATCGGCAATGGCGACATGTTCGTCATGCGCGATCCGCGCGGCATCCGGCCCTGCCACATGCTGGTGACGGACGAGGTCATCGCCTTCGCCTCCGAGCGGGTGCCGTTGATGACGGTTTTCGAGGCGGATGCCAGCGAGGTCAAGGCGGTCGATCCCGGCTCGATGATCACCATCAAGTCGGATGGCTCGATGTCGGACTCAGCCTTCGCCCCGCCGCAGAAATTCACGCCCTGCTCATTCGAGAAAATCTATTTTTCCCGCGGCAATGACCCGCAAATCTACCGCGAGCGCAAGGCGATGGGAGCCGCGCTCGTCTCGCAAGTGGTCGAGTCGATCCAAGGAAATTTTGACAAAACCGTCTTTTCCTTCATCCCCAACACTGCGGAAACGGCATACTACGGCCTCATGGACGGCCTCCGGTTATATCGGCGTCAGGAGGTGCGGTCCGCCATCCTGCAAGCCTCGAGCGAGGGCACGCTGACTCCCGAACTCGTGGACGACCTGATCCTTCGAAATTGGCCCAAGGGTGAGAAAGTCGCCCACAAGGACATCAAGATGCGGACTTTCATCTCACAGGAAAAAGGCCGCGACCAGATGGTTTCCCACGTTTATGATATTACCTACGGCGTCGTGCGGCCGGGCGATTACCTCGTCGCGCTGGACGACTCGATCGTCCGGGGCACCACCTTGAAGCAGTCGATCCTCAAGATCCTCGCCCGCACCAAGCCTTCCAAGATCGTCGTCTGCTCCACCGCGCCGCAGATCCGGTATCCGGATTGTTACGGCATCGACATGTCGGAACTGGGCAAGTTCATCGCCTTCGCCGCCGCCGTCGCGCTGCATCGCCGGGCGGGCAGGCAGTCGCTGTTGGACCGCATCTACGACGATTGTCAGGCCGAGTTGAAACTTCCCGCCAACGAGCGCCGGAATCGGGTCCAAGCGGTTTACGAAGCCTTCACCCACGAGGAGATTTCCGCGGAAATCAGTGCCATGGTCTATCCCGAGGGCATCGAATGGGACGGCGAGGTCGAGGTGATTTTCCAAACCATCGACAACCTCCATGCCTCGATCAAAGGCGACTGCGGCGACTGGTATTTCACCGGCAACTACCCGACGCCCGGCGGTTATGCGATGGTCAATCAGGCGTATCTCCGCTGGTACGAAGGCCTCGGTGGCCGCAGTTACGACCTGCCGCTTTAAGCGGGATGATTTTCACTTCCGGATCCAATCAAAGTCCGGCTGGAAATTCCGGAACCGCGCCGGGGAACAAGGGGAGTCATTGAATTCATTTTTGAGTCATGACATAAACGCCGTCCCAGACTTCAGGCGGTTTTTCGATCAAGCTGCTGGACCGCATGATAAAAACAGAGGTCAGAAAGTCATTCAGGCCGGCCGCGGCCGCCTCCTCAAAGAGTCCTGCCGCCTCGCCAAACCGTCCCTGCCGGTAGCAGGCCATGCCCTTTTCGAACTGCTCAAGCCCGGACGGAACCTCCATGTCATGTGGACCTATCACGGTAAACACTTCGACCGGCTTGTTCTTTCCCTTGACCCTGACGAGGTCCACCGAGCGGCAGAGAAACCGGGCAGCTACCCGCTGCTGCACGGTCTCGCTGATCAGCAGGTCGAGGCCGTATTCTTTGGTCGCGCCTTCCAGTCGCGAGCCGAGGTTCACGCTGTCGCCAATGGCGGTCAGCTCCGCCCGCTCATGCGAGCCGATCTCCCCCACCACTGCCTCGCCTTGGTGGATGCCGATCCCGATGGTCACCTCCGTCATGTTCTTCTCGCGCCATCCGCGATTCAGTTTTGCGAGTTCCGCGCGCATCGCCAGGGCCGCGTCCACTGCATGGCAGGCATCATCGGCCAGCTCGGCCTCATGCGGATCATCGCGGAATCGTCCCCAAACGGCCATCATGGCGTCGCCGATGAATTTATCGACGGCACCCTTCCGCGCGAAGACGACCGACACCATGCGTTCGAAATATTCGTTCAGCTGCGTGACCATCTGCTGGGCGGTCAAATGCTCGCTCATGCCGGTGTAACCGCGGATGTCGGAAAAAAGCACGACAATGCAGCGGGCGGCCCCTTGCCGGATCGAGTAATAAGTCTCCGGATGTTGGACGATCTGTTCGGCCACGTCGGGCGAGTGGAAGCGCATGACGGAGCGCTTGAGTGCCTGCTTCTGCCGCCGTTCCAACAGGAAATCATAAGTAAAGCCGCAGATGCCGATCATTCCGAAGGCGAGCGTGGGAGTGCTAGCGTCGACGACCAGGCCGGCGTGGTTGAAGAGCATCAACTGGCAGACCATGCCAAGGGCCGCGACAGCGACGAGGATGAACATGGCCAGCACCGGACGCCGGGAAAACGCAGTCAGGGCCCAGGCCAGCGCCGCCGCCACCGCGATCAGTAGCGGTGAGACCCACTCTGGCAGAGCGCGCAGCAATGCCCCGGCCTTCGCGGCGGCATAGACGTGGGCGTGGACCTTCACCCCGGCGATCCGGCCCACCGGCGTGATGTGGAAATCCTGCTCTTGGCTAGACACAGGGCCGAGAAAGATCGTCTTGCCGGCAAATCGCTTTCCTGAACCATAATTGCTTTCCCAAAGCGACGGGACGAAGATCTCATGTAGGGAAAACGGCTCGTAATTCGTCGAGTCGCCGAAGCGGATATAGTGGAAATTGGTGTCGTCCGGAATGGGATTGCCAGGATTCTGGGACCGAAGAACGGAGGCGGCTAAGGAATGCAGCGTCTGTTCCGGGAGAGCGGGATGCTGCGAATAGCTGAAACGGGTTTCGCGGATCACTCCGTCCGTGTCCGGCCAGTAGGAGGCGAATCCGATCCGCTCGTCGGGTGGCCACCGGTGCTCGATCAGCCTTTCGAATGGCAATTGCACGGTTTCATTCTGACCATTCTGAATCCCGTGCAAGACCACATCCGCAGCGAGCACCACGTGTTTCCCATATTTGTCGAGGCAGCGTCGCAAGACGTCATCTCCCTCCGGGTGGCGACCGTGCGGGGCCGGGAAAATGAGGTCGATGACTACGGTTTGAGCCCCGCCCTCCACCAACCGCTCGATCATGTGTGCGTAAACCTCCCGCGACCAAGGGTAAACCTCGTCCATCAACTGGAGCGGACGCGAGCTTGCGATGTCCTCCGGAAAGGCGGAGGAGTCCTTCAGCGAGAGGCTGGCCTCGTCGATCCCCAGTACCACCACGTCCGGATCCGGCGGTGTCTTCGCTCCAAACGCGTGGATGAAGTCATAGACCTTCCATTCAATGAGTTGGAAAGGCCGCGCCATCGTGATGGCGAGTTTGCGATGGGCCGGAAGCGGCTCCGGATCTCCGGAATCCGGCCTGGTCCAGCCATCTAGATGCCTTGCCGTCATGACGGAACCTCCGATCATGATCGCGATTACGGCCAGCACCCGACTGCGACTCTCGCTGGATGTTCCCCGGAACAGCTTCAACCGCATGGGCTTTTGTTGAAACCCGCCCTCGGTTCCGTCAATGGTTTTGTTGGGTCAATGGACAAAGAAAAAATGGAAAATGTCAGGAAATCCAATGCAATTTTTTCACTTGGCGGGCACTATAAATGCTCATAGGCGCTCCTCTTTGCTTAAAACCCTCCCGTTTATCATGAGACATCTCTCCAAATGTTACCTGTTCATTTGCACGCTGGCCGCCACGATTTCCCCAGGAACGGCCCAGACCGTGGATCCCACCCGTTTGGGAGAGGGTGTCCGCCCGCTTTCCGTGCCCAATTTGATTGTCGAGGACAGCCCTGCGGCTGAAGGACTGGAGGATGAAAACGACTTCGCGCCGGAATCACCCGGAGATGACGACATCGGACAGCAGTTGATCCTGAAAGATTCAGAAAAGGAGCGCTGGCTCAACGCCCAAATGAGCACCTCGGTCTTCTGGGCCGACAATCCTGCCAACCTCTCCAGCGGCGGCGACGATGATGTCTTCTCGGCCACCCAACTGAGTCTAGGAGCACAGCCGCGCCTTCGCGAGCGGCTCTACGCCGATGCTTACATCAGCCAACAGATTTTCCGTTACGACCAGTATAGCTTCCTCGACTATGAATACCTGCAGGCCAACCTCGGCCTGATCTATTTGGAGCCCCGCCTCGCTGACTCCATCCTCTTCGCGCAGGGGCAGTTCGGCCGCACGACCGCCAACGACTTTGGCGAGGATGTGCTCAACAGCTTTTCCTTCCTCGCCGGTATCCAGAAAAGCGTGCTCTTCGACCGTCGCAACAGTCTCTACATCAACTTGATGGGAGACTGGGATGTCGCTACCAATGTCGATGACCTCGAACACGCCGAGTACATCGCCGACTTTTCCTATCGCTTCAAAATCATGCGGGATCTTGTCGCTTCCGCCTCTTATCGTCTCACTTGGTTCGACTATTATCAGGTGGACCGCTCCGACTTGCTGAATATGGTGGGACTCTACCTGAACTGGTCACCCGAAAAATGGATCACCGTTTATGCGGGCTGCACGTTCAATATCAATGACTCGAACATCGACGTGTTTGACTACAACGCCGCCAACCTGGGCGGCGGGGTGGGAGTCCAGATCCGCTTTTAACCGACATCCTCGAGAACCAGCCATCATGAATACCACAATGCGATTGATGCTCAGCCTGTTCGGTTTTGCAATCGGCTCCGCGTCCGGCGCTCCGCTGAGCGAGGGCGAGTTCACCCGGGTGATCAACGATGTAAAAATCCTGCCCGTGGATTCCAGCCCGATCCCTGCAAACCCGGGTGACCGGATCAGCGGCCGCACGGCGGTCTCCACGGGCGCGCAATCGCGAGCGGAACTTCGTTTTTCCGACAACACCCTCACCCGGCTGGGCGCGAATTCCGTGTTCCGGATGGACCATTCCACCCGGACCGTGGATGTGGAAAAAGGAGTGATCCTGCTTCAAGTGCCGAAGCAGATGGGCGGTGCCAAGGTCCGGACCGCGGCCGTGACCGCGGCCGTGACGGGCACCACCGTCATGCTCGAATTCACTCAGGATGGTTTCGTCAAAATCATCGTCGTCGAAGGGGAGGTGGATGTTTCTCTCAACGAAAACCGCAGCAAGTTCCGGACTCTGGCTGCCGGAGACATGTGGATCAGCCGCGTGAATGACAAAACCGGCCTTCCCTTACCGGTCCAAGTGGATTTGGAACGCTTGAAAAAGACCTCGAAATTACTGAGCGACAAGGAATTCCCCCCACTCGGCAATCAAAAGCACTTGAAGGGCGCGCTGGCGGACCAGACGAAAAAGAAACAGCAGGGCGAGTTGGTGGACACGTCGTTCGTGATTGAGGGCAGGGGCCGCTACGTGACCATGTTCAATGCCGACCGAGAACACATCCCCTTCGAAACAACTCCTGTTGTAGACAAACCGTCGCCTGGAGGATCGTCCGAACCACCGCCGTCCGAACCCGCTGCCGATCCGCCCGCGAGCCCACCCGCCGATCCGCCTGCGAACCCACCTGCGAACCCACCTGCGAACCCACCTGCGAACCCACCGG
>JBIHZT010000274.1:0-5664 GCA_044240265.1 Luteolibacter sp.
GCCGCGTGAGCAAATCGGCTTCGCCGCCAAGTTCACTCCCGCGTGGAACACCTATTACGCCATCTACTTCACCATTACCGGCCTGCACGGTTTGCACGTCATCGGCGGTGCTCTGGTGCTTGCTTACTATTTGTTCTTCGGCCGGAAGATGTATCTTTCCAATCCGGAGTGGCTCGCCAACCGCGTCGAAATCGGCGGCCTGTTCTGGCACTTTGTCGACCTGGTCTGGATCTTCGTTTTCCCGATCCTGTATTTGATGTAATTCCAACTCCTACCATTTCAAACTCCCAATCCAATGGCCGATACTCCTGAAGCGATCAAAAAATCAGTGCGGACCTACCTGTTCGTCGGCGGTGTCCTGTTCCTCGGAACCATTCTTACCGTGCTCGTCGCCACCGTTCCGGCTCTCGATGTCGGCCAGCACGGTTTCGACAAATGGGACTGTATCCTCGGACTTGCCATCGCCACCATCAAGGCGTCTTTAGTCGCATTCATCTTCATGCACCTCAATCACGAGAAAAAGGCGGTGTACTGGCTGTTCGGCTCGGGACTCTGCATGGTTTGTAGTCTGGCCTTCCTCACGGCGCTGGCGATCTTCGACCCGATTTATGATTCGCTTTTTTTCGGAAAGGAATCCACCACTCCGAAGATCCTGGTCTCGCCATCGCGCCGCTGATTTTCTCCTGGTTTCTAACCTAAGCCCGCTTCTCCCATGTCACTCAAAGGATTTCACATCGTCTTCGTGACCGTCAGCACCTTGCTCTGCATGTTTCTTGCTTTGTGGGCCTTCGTGCTGGCTCCCGAGCCATCCACCATGGCGACAGCGCTGGGAATCGTCGGAATCACCGGCGGCCTGCTGATGCCGGTGTATGGCTTTTATTTCTACCGGAAGATCACCCGCATCCATATCTGAACCGTCATGAATTCCATCAATACGTTTCTCGCTTGTTCCACCTGCCGCGTCTCCATGGTGGAGGGAGGTGGTGACGCTGCCGGTTACTCGATCTTTTTTCTGCTGATCGTAATTCTGGCGATGCTCGGTGGAATCACGTTTTTCATGCTGCGCATCGCGCGGCGGCAACGGGAACACTTCGACCCCAGGCTTTCCGACGATTACGTCCCCGCCGACTCCACCCGCTGAATTCAACATTTAAAATTTCACCTCTATGAGTCCATCCAAGTTTCTAGGTATTCCGGACAACTTCTCCGCTCACGGCGGCCAAGTTGACCACATGATCGATGTTGTCCACTGGTTCATGATCGCGCTCTTCGTCGGATGGACCTTGTTCTTCTTCTATTGCATTTTCCGCTTCTGGCATAAGAACAACCCTAAGGCTTCTTATGAGGGCGTGAGAAGCCACCTTTCCAGTCATCTGGAAATCGGCGTGATCATCGTGGAGGCCGTGTTGCTTCTCGGTTTCGCATTTCCGTTGTGGGCCGAACGTGTTGACAGTTGGAAGAGCGTGCAGAACCTCGATCCGGTCCGGGTGCGTGTCGTCGGTTGGCAGTTCGGCTGGACCTATCACTATGCCGGCGCGGATAACAAGTTCGGCCGCGTTGATCCCGATCTCATCTCCGGATCAAACGACCTCGGCATCGACTACACTGATCCGAACGCCCTGGATGACTTTACCAGTCCCATTCTCAAACTTCCCGTGAGTCAGGCCGCCGTTCTCAACATCGGCACCAAAGACGTGATTCACAATTACTCGATCGTCCCTATGCGCATCCAGCAGGACGCCATTCCCGGTCGCGAGATTCCGATGTGGTTCACGCCCATCAAGCCGCTTGAGACTTTCGTCGTCTGCGGCCAGCTATGTGGCGAGGGTCACGCCAACATGGTCGGATCCATGGAGGTGATGGAGAAGGAGCCTTACGACTCGTGGTATAAGGGCCAGACCGAAGCCGCTCTCAAAACCAACAGTCCGAAGCCGGTGGCTCCGGCCACGGCTAAAAACTAGCATTCTTCCGTGGCTGAGATTCCGGAAATTGATCGTGAGGATTTCCGCAATCTTCTCATCGAAATCGGGAGTGCCCGGATTCCCTTCGGAAAATTTGGCATCAAGGCTTACCCTCCCGCCGGAGTTCCCATCATGGATCTTCCGATGGAATATCTTTGCTGGTTCCAGGAACGCGGTTTTCCCAAGGGCCGTCTCGGCGAGTTGATGGCGCAGGTCTGCGAGATCAAATCCGTCGGCATGGATTCTGTTTTCGATCCCATCCGTAAGATGAACGGTGGCCGGTTCAAGCTTCTTCCCATGCGGAGAAAGAACTTTGATTTTGAGTAACAGGGTTTGGAAGGGTGTCGTATTTCCCCTCGGCGCGCAGACGCGTAGAGCGCCGGTTGATGGCTGTCGGCTAGAAAGTCTTTCTCAAATGGGAGGGTAGGATGTTCAACTGCTCGCGATACTTCGCGACGGTACGGCGGGCGACCTTGATGCCTTGTTTGTCGAGTGCCTTCATCAGGAACTCGTCGGAAAGCGGTTTGGCCCGGTCTTCGGAGCTGACGAGTTGCTGGATCGCCTCGCGCACGCCGGCGTTTGAGACTTCCGTGCCGTCGCTGGTCTGATAACCGGTCGCGAAGAAAGCGCGCATTTCCATGAGCCCGTGCGGAGTTAGCACGTATTTGCCGGCGACGGCCCGTGAAATGGTGGTCGCGTGCAGACTGAGTTCGTCCGCGATGTCGTTCATCGTCAGCGGTCGCAGGTGACGGTGACCTTTTGATAGAAACGCTGATTGGTGTTCGATGAGTTTGTGCGCGATGGCAAGGATGGTCTCCTGCCGGAGGGAAATGGCGTGGATCAGGCTGCGGCCATCGCGGATCTGATCGCGGAGAAATTGCCGGGCTTTGGCATCGGTGCCGCTCTTCCCGATCATGTCCTTGTAGAAATCGTTGATCCGCAGGTTCGGGAGGTGCTCGCCGGTGAGGCGGGCATACCAGTTTCCGTCGTCGTCGCGTTCGATCACGACGTCAGGAAGGATGTAGGGGTTTCCGGTAGGGTCGAATTCGCCGCCGGGGTTGGGGGTGAGGCGGCCGATGCGCGAGGCGGCTTCCGCGATTCGTTCGACGTTGGTGCCAAGGGCGCGTGCGATCTGCGGGTGGCGTTTGCGCGCAAGGTCCTCGAGGTGATCCCTGACGATTTTATACTCAATGGTGTCTTTACCGGTCGTGCGCTCCAGTTGCAGCAGCAGGGATTCGGGAATCCCGGATGCGCCGATTCCTGCCGGGTCAAATGATTGCACGAGCTTCAGGGCCTCATCGACATCCTTTGGCTTGAGGCCCATGCGGATTCCGAGGGTTTTGGCGGGCAAATCCAGAAACCCCCGGTCATCCAGGTTTCCGAGAATCGCTTGTGCGGCTTCGCGGATTTCCGGATCGACCATGGCCAGGTCGAGTTGGTGCTGCAGGTGTTGTTGGAGTGTCTCCGGTGCAACGATCGAGTCGTAAATCCGCTGGCGGCGTTCTTCGTCCTCGCTGGTCCAGGGGGAACTTTTGCCTTCGAGGATCGTGCGGTCACGCCAATCGTCGTCAGTTTGGTTCATGTAGTCGAGTGAGTCCGCTTCTTCCGCATCGGGCGATTCCTCGTCGAGAGAGATGCTTTCGGTGAGGTCTTCCAAAACCGGATTGGTTTCGAGGGCCTGCTGCACCAGTTGGGAAAGCTCCAAGGTGCCCGCCTGAAGGATCTCGAGACTTTTGCGCATCTGCGGCGCAAGCGTCTGCTGCTGGGAAAGCGATTGATGAAGGAAAACGTCTGCCATTGCCGGCACGGTTAGTGCTGCGGCGACACTATGGCGTCAAATCGAAAAGCGAAGCAAAATTTGTGCCATTTTGAAAACTTTATCTCTTGCGTTTCGCGCAATCCGTATTCCTGCCCCGCAGGATGGTGGGTTCATGGCTCCCAATATTTTCAATTTCGAGGCTTCTCAGGGAAATATCGCGGTTTTTAAAGGCCTTACTCCTCGCGACCGGGGAGAATGAGGATCAGTTCCGCGCGGAAGTCCCGGCATCCTCCAGACGAGGCTTTCACCTTGACCCTCCATCGAGGCGGAACATTCTCTCCGCATGATGAAAACCGCCGACGGTAGTGAGCGACTTCAGGTAACGACAGGAGAGTCGTCACTCCTTGCTTAACTCCATGCGCGTTCTTTCCATTGATCCCGCCGTGCGAAACACCGGCTATGCCGTGGTCGAGGGCGATCCTCGCAAACCTACAGTGCTCGCCTTCGACGTGATTTCCATCCCCAAGACCGTCGCTCAATCCGCCGCGCTTTCGGCGATTCGGACTCATCTCGTCAATGTCATCCGAAAATTCCAGCCGGATGAAGTCGCCGTCGAGGGCATCATCTACGTCCAGTCCCACCAAACGGCCATATCGATGGGTGCCGCCCGCGCCGCCGCGCTCATCGCCGCTGCGGATCACGGACTGCGGGTTTTCGAGTATTCGCCAAAGAAAGTGAAGATGGCTGTGGTTGGAAATGGCAACGCCGACAAAAAGCAAGTCGCCTTCATGGTCCGCGCCTTGCTTGGGCTTGCTGAAACTCCGCCGTCCGACGCCGCCGACGCGCTCGCCATCGGCATGGCCCATCTCCAGGCGTCCGATCCGCTCAAGGCCAAACTCCTCGAACGCCGCCTAGTTTAATTGTCATGTTTCAAATCCTCCATCTCCCCGAGTCCATCGACTACGAAGCCGGCCTTCGACTTCAGGAACAATACGTCGCCGCTATTCTCGACGGAAGTGGTGGCGACACCATTCTCCTGCTAGAGCACGAGCCGGTTTACACCATCGGGCGCTTGCGTGACCAATCCTCGCTCCGCGATCCCGCCTCGTTGCCTTACCCCGTGCACGAAATCAACCGCGGCGGACAGGCGACCTACCACGGGCCGGGGCAACTGGTTGGCTACCCGATCCTCGATCTCACCCCGCGTGGCAAGGATCTCCATGAACATCTTCGGAAGCTCGAAGACACCCTCATCAGCAGCTGCCGGAAATTCGGCGTGCAAGCGGGCCGCCGCGAGGGGCTCACGGGCGTCTGGGTGGAGAACCGCAAGCTTGCCTCCATCGGCGTGGGTGTTAGGAAGTGGGTTTCCATGCACGGCTTCGCCATCAACATCACCCGGGAAAGCCTGCCGCCGTTCTTCGCCATCACTCCGTGCGGGATTGACGGGGTTTCCATGAGTTGTCTGGAAAACGAAGCGGGTCGGGAAATCAGCGTCGCCGAGGCTTCAAAAGTGATCGCGGAGGAGCTAAGAGCGGTTTTCGAATTGTAGGGTCGGATCCACCACCACTAAGCCGGCTTCCGCAACACGATCAGATGATTGTTAAAAGGCGTGTGGCCCCAGAGCGGGGAAATGCTCACTTGCCCATGGGCGGAAAGGATGTGGTGGAAATCGGTGGCGGCGGGGTAATGCGTGGGTGCGGCTTTCATCCAGAAGGTCACTTTGGCCAGCCAATCACCAAGCACGGTGATTTGGAACCGCCACGAAGCATCGCGCAGGCCGGAGCGGATGATGAGCTTGCCGCCGGGGGCGACGCGGGAAGCGGCGAGTTGCAGGAGGGATTCCTGTTCGTCCGGGGTGAAAAACTGGAGGATGTCGAGGATGCTGACATTTCCCAAGTGGTCGGGCAGGCCGGTGCGGGCGTCGTGGTGGGAAAATAGCAGATT
>JBIHZT010000275.1:0-5654 GCA_044240265.1 Luteolibacter sp.
GCCCGCCGCCAGCGCCGCCGACGCTGTCCCGCGCAGGGAAAACCTCCACGGCGCACCCTACATCGATCTCCTGCCCTTCGGCGAACCCTGGTCCGCCAGCGCGGTCGAGTCGCTTGTCCAGTTCAAACTTGTCGGCGACCCCTATCCCGGCGCTTTCATCCAAGGCCACTCGATGCGCCAGTCGGAATCCGTCGCGCGTTTCGCATCCTCCAGCCAGGAAGTCCTCGAGGAACCCGGCGGGAAAACCATCCTCACCCGGCTGGTCCGCGCCGATGGCTGCGCGGTCGAGCACCGGCTCATCCACCGCGAAGGCGAGCAGGCTTTCGAAATCCGCAGTTCGTTCACCAACGGCACAGCCGCTCCGGTGAGTCTGGAAATGCTTTCCAGCTTTTCGCTCGGAGGCATCACCCCGTTCGCCGCCGACGACGCCCCGAACCGCCTGCGCGTTCACCGTTTCCGCAGCGGCTGGAGCGCGGAAGGCCGGCTGATCACAGAATCCATCGAAGACCTCCACCTCGAACGCTCGTGGAGCGGTGCCGCCGCCTTCAGCGAACGATTCGGCCAGACCGGCACCATGCCAGTTAGGAAATGGTTTCCCTTCGTCGCAGTGGAGGACTCCGTCGCCGGCGTCGTCTGGGGCGCGCAGCTCGCATGGTCCGGCTCGTGGCAGATGGAAATCTTCCGCCAGCACGACGACGTCGCCATTTCCGGCGGGCTCGCCGACCGCGAGTTCGGCCACTGGATGAAAACCATCGCTCCCGGCGAAACATTCGCCGCCCCGGCCGCGTTCGTTTCCTGCGTGAAGGGAACCGTGGATGATCTTTGCGACCGACTCACAAAACTCCAGCACCGCGCAGCCGATCACCATCCGGCGGTGGAGAAGGATCTGCCGGTCATCTTCAACGAATGGTGCACCACTTGGGGCGAGCCAAGCCACGAAAACCTCTGCGCCATCGCCGACCGCCTGCAAGGCACGCCTGTCCGCTACCTCGTCATCGACGCCGGTTGGTACAAACGCGACGATTCGGACTGGAGCAGCGGCCACGGCGACTGGGTTCCCAGCACAAAACTCTTTCCTAACGGCATCGAGACCACCGCCGCGGCGATCCGCGCGCGCGGCCTCATTCCCGGACTGTGGTTTGAAATGGAAACCGTCGGCTCACAATCCACGGCCTTCTCGCTCGTCGATCACCTGCTCCAGCGCGACGGCCTGCCGGTCACCTGCCGCGAACGCCGCTTCTGGAATCTAAACGATCCGGCTGCGGTGGAGTTCCTAACCACCCATGTCATCGACCTGCTCGAACGCGGCGGCTTCGGCTACCTGAAGGTGGACTACAACGAAACGGCTGGCATCGGCTTCGATGACCCGGATTCACTCGGCGAGGGCCTGCGCAAACAGATCGAGGGCCAGTATCGGTTCTTCGAAAAAATCCGCGAACGCCTGCCGGACCTGGTCATCGAAAACTGCTCGTCCGGGGGCCACCGGCTCGAACCCTCGATGCTCGCCCGCTCCGCGATGTCCTCGTTTTCCGATGCCCACGAAATTCCGGAAATCCCGATCGTCGCCGCGAATCTCCATCGCCTCATCCTCCCCCGCCAATCGCAGATCTGGGCCGTACTCCATCGCAGCGACACACCGCAACGCCTGCGCTACAGCCTCGCCGCCACCTTCCTCGGCCGCATGTGCCTCTCAGGTGAAATCGAGCAACTCGATGCCGCGCAATGGCAGTCGGTTTGCCTGGCGATGGATCTCTACCGCCACGCAGCGTCCATCATCAAACACGGCCGCAGCCGGGTCTTCGGGAACCTTGGCCCAAGCTGGCGGCATCCCGCCGGCTGGCAAGCGGTGCGGCGCATCAGCGACGACGGGAAATCCGCCTTGCTCGTCGTCCACACCTTCGCCGACGCTCCTGCCACTATCAAAATCCCGTGGCCCGAGGGAAACTGGCAACTCGTCGGCCATCTGTCCGATGGCACCGGCAGCAAGTCCGCGATCTCTGGAGACTTCGTTACCCTATCCCCCGCCGGAGACTTCGACGGCGCTGTGTTCCTCTTCCAATCCATCTAAGACCCCATGACTCCCATCACCCGCACACTGGCTCTGGCCATCGCCCTCACCAGCCTCGCCCATGCCGAGGACCGCTTCGTTTCCCCATCCGGCAATGATACAAACAACGGCCTCACCGCCCAATCCGCCTTCCGCTCCGTGGCCGCCGCCGCCAAGGCCACTCCTGCCGGCACCCACACCATCCGCCTCGCCGCCGGCGAATACCCGGAAACCGAAAGCACGCTGCTAGCCCCCGGCGTCAGTCTCACCGGAGCGGGCATCGGCCAGACGATCATCCGTTGGTCCGCCCGCCAGCAACCGCGCGAAACCAAGGCCTCACCGGAAGCGGAGAAAACCGCCATCCGCACGAGCAACACCGCCAAGGCATCGATCTCCGGTTTCACGCTCATCGGCAACCTGCCCGACGACCAACGCGCCAACACCGGCATCGTCGTCCACGGCGCGAGCGAGTTTTCCATCCACGATCTTGAAGTCAAAGGCTTCGAATTCTGCGGCATCTGGATGCACGATGCGGTCAACTCCACCATCCGCAACAACCGCCTCGATGACAACGGCCTGCCCCACAAGGAATCCTGCTCCGGCGGCTTGCAGATCGGCCACATGACCGACTGCTCCATTCATCACAACACCATCCGCGAACACCGCGGGGCCTACGGCATCAAAACCTGCATCCCGGAGTGGACCGAGCGCAACGATCCCTGGAGCGCCCCAAAGGTCAAACTGGTCCGCCTGATGATCCACGATAACGACATCAAACTCCGCCAACAAGGCGGCTGGGGCCAAGGCCAGCCGAACATTGCCATCGAACTCTGGCATTCGGAACCCGATTCTTGCGAGATCTATCTGAATCGCATCAATACCTGCGTCTCGCTCGTCGAGGGCGGCAAGGCTGCAAAAACCATCCGCGTCCACCACAACTTGTTAATCCTCGATCCCGGCTACAATTACGCCATCGAGGCCGGCCACCACAACATGGAGATCGACCACAACGTGTTCCGCAACGGAATCTATCCGATCGCCACCTGGGGCGGCCCACCCGACAACCTGCACGTCCACAACAATGTCTTTGATGGCATCGAGGATGTGAACCTGCTCGCCTTCACCGGTGCCACCGATTTCCGCTTCGTGAACAATATCGTGACGGTGAAAAAAGACATCCCCGTGCTCAGCCTCGGCAAACACGGCAAGGCAAGCCACGGTATCCTCATCGCGGACAATATCTTCGCCAAAGAAGGCGGCCCACCCCACGCTGCGGAAATGGTCACGGCGGAAGCCGACAACAAACCCGACCCGGGCTCTGTCACCATCCGCGGCAATCATTTCTGGAACTGGAATCCAGCCGGCGCAGACAGCCAGTCGGCCGATCCGAAATTCATCCGCGAACCCGACGGTGACAAGCTTCTCAAACTCGCCCCCGACAGCCCGGCCCTCAAAGCCGGCAAAGGCACGCCCGGCGGAAGCTGGCCTGCCGTTGCCAGATAGAACCAAGCGCCGCTCACCTTTTCCAATCCAATCATCCATGAACCCCAACTCTCGGCTCAATTTCAAAATCTCCGCCTTGCTGTGTGCAAGCATCCTGCCGCTTGCCGCCGCCGTCGAACCACCCGCCGAACCGATGAGCGTTTGGTTCACCTCGCCGGCCACGAGTTATCTCGAATCCTGCCCGCTCGGCAACGGCCGCCTCGGAGCCATGGATTTCGGCGGCGTGGATGAATGCCGCGTCGTGCTCAACGAGTCCAGCGTCTGGTCCGGCGGCCCTTACGAGGCAAACCGACCGGATGCCCATCAATGCCTGGAGGCCACCCGCAAGGCGATTTTCTCCGGTGAGATCGGAAAGGCCAATAACCTGCTCAGCGCGAATTTCAAGTATGCGGACGGCGTGCGCGGATGGTGGGACGAAAATCAATTTGGCTCGTATCAGATTTTGGGCGACCTCACGCTCCGTTTCAACGCATCCAGAGAGCACCCGGCGGTCTCTTCACCCAGCGGCCATGCACGGGGCGACAGCGTTGCCGCCCCCATGGAAACTCGCTACGACGGAGTTGTCGCCGCCACCCCAACGGTCGATAGCGCAGATCATTCAATCCGCAGCAGCGTCGATGGCTCGGAAAAAACCAAGTGGTGCGTACCGGATGCAAAAAAAGCGGTGATCTGGCTGGCCGAACTGCCCGCGCCTCAAAAAATTGCCAGCTACGCCCTCACCAGCGCCGACGACATGCCGGTCCGCGATCCCAAGGAATGGTCGCTCGATGCCTCGAACGACGGTCGGCAGTGGACCACCCTCGACAAGCAGGTGATGCCGGAGCCTTTCGGAAATCGCCTCGAGAAAAAACCATTCGAGGTCGCCAAGCCGGGTGAATATCGTTTCTACCGCTTCACGTTCATCCCACGGGCTGCTTACTTCCAACTGGGCGAAATCACCCTCACCGGTCTGGACCTATCGAAATCCGCACCCGTCCCGGCCGGATACCGCCGTGACCTCAACGTGATGCGCGGCGTCTCAACCACCCGGTTTGCGGTCAATGGCGTGGAATTCCAGCGCGAATTGATCGTCTCCAAGCCGGCCGAAGTCATCGCCATGCGCGTCCGCGCCTCCAAAAAGGGCAGCTTGAATTTCACGGCCACCTTATCCCGCGCCAAAAACGCCAAGGTCCACGCCGACGGCAAAACGCAGGTCATGCAGGGCCAGCTCCCGTTCAACAAACCCGGCACCGGCGAGTCGGGTGAGGGCGTGAAATTCCTCAGCGTGCTGGCGGTTTCTAAAGTCGGCGGAACATCCACCACCACCGATGCGGGCGTCACCATCAAGGACGCGGATGAGGCGATTGTGCTGGTTTCCGCTGGCACGAACCTGCGCAACGAAGGCTACGAGAAACAGGTCAGCAGCCGCCTGAAAGCCGCTCTCGCCGCTCCGTTCAAAACCATCCTGGCCGATGCCACCCGCGATCACGCCAGCTACATGGACCGCTGCAAGCTCGAACTCCCCGCTGGTCCGAACGCCAAGCTGCCGACGCCCGAGCGCGTGCGGCTCAATGAAAAATCGCCCGATCCATCGCTCGCGGCGCTGTATTTCCAGTTTGGCCGCCATTTGATCGTTTCCAGTTCGCGTCCGGATTCGCAGCTTCCCAGCAACTTGCAGGGCATCTGGGCGGACGAGTATTCCACCCCATGGCGCGGCGATTTCCACACCAACATCAACCTCCAGATGAACTATTGGGCCGCTGAAAGCGCCAATCTATCGGAGTGCCACCTGCCGCTGATGCGCTTCCTGGAAGGCATGGCGAAGGAAGGCGAAAAAACCGCCAAGGCCTATTACAACGCACCCGGCTGGGTCGCCTACCACACGCAAAATCCATGGTTTGAAACCGCGCCGAGCTGCCTGCCCGCCGCCGCCGGACCCGTGAGCGGCGCGTGGTTGGTGCAGCATGTCTGGGATCACTATCAATTCACGCAGGACAAAGCATTTCTCAAGAAATACTACCCGCTGCTGCGCAGTGCCTCGGAGTTCTGCGCCGCCGTGCTCGTGGAAGACCCACGCACCAAGGCACTGGTCACGGTGCCCTCCAGCTCACCGGAAAATGCCTTT
>JBIHZT010000009.1:0-18093 GCA_044240265.1 Luteolibacter sp.
CACGCGCGGGCGCCCTGGACGGACTCGGGGGCGGATCATCGGAGTTTGCCGGAACGAGTGAGGGCGGCGGTGCATTCGTCAGGTGCGCGACGAGGTTTGGCTCCGCGGACCAAGCAGTGCTATGGGGCTTGGGCGGCACGTTATGCGAAGTTTGCAGGGTCGGAATATGAGGTGATGCAGGTGCCGACGGCAACACGGTTTCTGACGTCAGTGGTGGAGGATGAGGACTGTGCGTATTCAACTCAGAAGCAGGCGCTGAATGGGCTGGCGCACTTTTTCAAGTATGTGCTCGGGGTGAAGGAACCGGTTTTCGGAGTGAAACTGAGGGATACTGGGACTCGCGTGCCGGTGGTGCTATCAAAGCCGGAGACGCATCAGTTGTTTGAGGGAATCAGGAAGCAGGAGGAGAATGCGAGACCGGTCAAAGAGAAGGAATTGGAGGTGTCGCACGGGCGCTATAAGCTGGCCGCCCGGCTGCAATATGGCGCAGGGCTGCGGCTTTCGGAATTGGTGCGGCTGCGGGTGCAGGATGTGGATGTGGGTCGCGGGACGCTGACAGTGCGGCTGGGCAAAGGGAATAAAGACCGCGTCACGGTGCTGCCTAAGAGTTTGCGGGAAGAGGTGGCGAGACAGATCGAGCGGGCTCGCGAGGTCTGGACAGGAGACCGGGAGGCGGGACTGGCCGGGGTGCATCTGCCGGGGTGCATCTGCCGGGGGCGTTGGCGCGGAAGTTCCGGCGGGCGGCGGAGACGTTTGAGTGGTTCTGGTTGTTTCCGGCGAAGCAAATTTCGACCGACCCTGAGTCGGGAATCCGGCGACGCCATCATTTGCATGGGAAGGTTTACAATGAGGCGATCAAGCGTGCGGCGGAGGCGGCGGGGATCGAGAAACGAGTGACGAGCCATGCGCTGCGGCATTCATTCGCGACGCATCTTCTGGAGAACGGAACGGACTTGCGGACGATCCAGGATTTGCTGGGACATGAGGATATCAGCACGACGGAGATCTATCTGCATGTGGCGACGGGGGCGAACGGCCTAGGGGTGGTGAGTCCGCTGGATGTGGCGGCGTAGGCTGAGCTGGTGAGGATGGCTGCGGTTGGAGTTTGATTGCCGGAGGGGATGAAGGTGGAGGGGACGCGGGCATCCGTGGCATTTCCTGGATGGAAATAGGCGGGCGGGGGGCGATGAAGATGGCGGAGAAGGTGCCGACGACAGCTTCCAGCTCTGTGAGGATTCTATCAATCCAGATACGGATTCCCGCCGGCCTCCTCGCCGATGGTCGTCGAGGGGCCGTGACCGGAGAAAACCTTGGTTTCCGGCGGCAGGGTCATGAGGTGGCGGGCGATGCCATCCAGCAACTGCTTGGTGCTGCCGCCCGGCAGGTCGGTCCGGCCGATGGAGCCGGCGAAGAGCGTGTCGCCGGAGAAAACGACGCCGTGATCCACCAGATGGAAGGTCACGCTGTCGAGCGCGTGCCCGGGGATGTGGGCGAGCGAAATTTCCAACCCGGCGATGCGCAGCGGCTTGGCCATGTCGAACAAGTGGTCGATTTGATAAGGCGGCACCGAGATCGGCATGCCCCACGCGCGGGCGGCGGATTCCAGCGTGAGGTCCGTGGAATAATCCGCAAAGGCATGGAGCCGCGCGCCCTGCGCATGAAGCGCGGCGGCGTCCATCACGTGGTCGTAGTGCTGGTGGGTGAGCAGCACGTCGTCCACGCGCACGCCGCGGCGGGTGATCCAGTCGGCGATGCCTTCCGGCGCGTCGATGAGAAGGTTGCCGTCGGGAGTTTCGACAAGGTAGCCGTTGGTTTGGACAAAGCCGCCGGTGTAGAGGGAGATTTTCATGATAGTGAGGGATCAGCCAAGGAATCCGGTGAGCGGGCTGGTGGCGTGGGCGTGGTCGGACGGTTCCGGCAGGCCTAACTCATAGGCCTCGCGGCCGGCTTCCACGGCTTGTTTGAAGGCGACGGCCATGCGCGTGGGATCGCTGGCGATGGCGATGGCGGTGTTGATGAGCACGGCGTCCGCGCCGAGTTCCATGGCTTCGGCGGCGTGGCTGGGCGCGCCGAGTCCGGCATCGACGACGACGGGGACGATGGCCTGCTCGACGATGATGCGGATCTGATCGCGGGTGACGACGCCGCGGTTCGAGCCGATGGGCGCGCCTAACGGCATGACGGTGGCGGTGCCGGCTTCCTGGAGGCGCTTGGCGAGCACGGGGTCGGCGTTGATGTAGGGCAGGACGATAAAGCCCTCCTTGACGAGGATTTCCGCGGCCTTGAGGGTTTCTATCGGATCGGGGAGCAGGTAGGTGGGATCCGGGTGGATTTCGAGTTTGATCCACTTGGGCAGCCCGGCGGCGGCGGCGAGGCGGGCGAGGCGCACGGCTTCCTCGGCGTTCATGGCGCCGCTGGTGTTGGGAAGTAGCAGGTATTTCTCCGAGTCGATGAACTCGAGGATGTTCGCGTAAGGATCATTTTTCCCGGTGAGGTCGGCGCGGCGGAGGGCGACGGTGACGATCTGGGTGCCGCTGGCGGCGAGGGCGTCGCGCATGGCTTCATTCGACGGGAACTTGCCGGTACCGAGAAAGAGGCGGGAGCTGAATTCGCGCCCGGCGATGGTGAGGGTGGACATGGAGGAAGTTGAGAGTGGATGGTTGAGAGTTGAGAGTTGAGAGTTGAGAGTTGAGAGTTTAAGACTTCAGATTTTCGGCGAGCCAGGTCTCGAAGGCGGCGTGGTCTTTCATGTCGTACTGCCAGGTGCGGAAGCCGAGCTCGCGGCCGGTGGCGATGTTCTGCGGGAGGTCGTCGATGTAGAGCGTCTCCTCGGGGACGAGTCCGTGCTCGCGGATGGCGTAATGATAGATCTCCGGCTCCGGTTTGACGAAGCCGGTCTGATAGGAGAGCACGGCCTCGGGGAAGAGCGAGAACTCGGGAAACTCCTCGAAAACCCAGGGGCAGTGGATGGCGTTGGTGTTGGAGAACAGAATCAGCCGGTGACCTTCCGCAGAAAGCTTCCGCACGGTTTCCCACATCGGCGGGTTGCGGGTGAAGATCTGCTGCCATGCTTGGCGGAATTCGTCCGGCGTGACATCGGCCTCCAGGACTTCCAGCGCCCAGGTGACGTAGGTTTCCACGTCGATCCTGCCCGCCTCGAACTCGTCCTTGCGCTCCATCAGCCGCTCCATGCGCGCGGCGGAATCGGTGGTACCGGGTGGAAAGAGGCGTTCTAACGATGGCTCGAAATTGAAGTCCAGCAGCACGCGGCCGAGATCGAAGAGGAAGGTCATGGAAGAGAGTTGAGAGTTGAGAGTTGATGGAAAAAGGAAGATTTCAATCCGCGATCTGCGAACGACGATCGCCGATCTCGTCCAGGATGAATCGTGCGGCGGTGATGGCGCCGGCGTTGCGGTTGTGGCGGGCAAGCGCGGTTTTCATGGCGCGCCAGCCGGCGGCGTGGTCCGCGAGCAGCTCGTTGACGCTGCGGGTGAGCGCGGCGGGTGTCTCGGCAAGGCGGCCGCCGCCGATGATTTCCAGCAGGCGCAAGTTTCCCTCCTCCTGGCCTGGGACGAGGTGGTGGATGAGCATCGGGCAGCGGGCGGCGATGGCTTCATGCACGGTGGCTCCGCCGGCCTTGCCGATGACGAGATGGTGGGTGTTGAGAAACTGAGGGACCCGCCGGGTCCAGCCGATGAGCCGGACTCTGCCGGGGTAGGTTTTCTGGATCTCGCGGGCGCGGGAGTAGAGCAGCCGGACGTTCCGCCCGAGGATGATGGTAAGCCGGACATCCGGCGAGGCCTCCAGCAAGGCGCGGGCATGACGACGGACGAAGGGCAGCTTGGCCGTCGGAAAATAGAGAATCCGGAAAGGATTGCACTCCGCGGAGGCATCCAGGGGCGTCAGTTCGGAGAAAGCGGGGTTCACCGGGAAACCTGTATCGACGATTTTTCCGGCGGGAATCCCCTTCTTCTCCATCGCTTCCCGGGTGAATGGATCGGTCACCAACCAGCGCTCACAGCGGGCGCGGAGCCAGGCGGCGTTGATTTCGATGGAATCGGTGACGACGACAAATACCGGGATTTTTTTCCCGGACGCTTCCTCGATCCGCGCCATGGAATACGGATAGAGCGGGTAAGTGCTGACGACCGCGTCCGGCTGGAACTCCTGAATCAACTTCGACAGCGCCGCCTGGACGATTCTGAGCGGGAGGGAATTCTGCCGGCTCAAGTCACAACGGTCGGTGGAATAGTAGATTTTCGCCCAGATTTTCGGGAAATTCGTCGTCACGTAGCGGTAGGCGGCGTTCACCATGGCGGTCAGCCGGGGCGTCCCGAGCATGCACGGATCGCTCACCTGGGTGGTGGCACCGGCGGCGTCCAGCGCGAGCGCCATGTTGCGGGCGGCGCTGTTGTGCCCTTCACCAAAGGCGGCGGTGACGATGAGGATGCGCGGTGGTGGAGCCATGGACGATTGCGCCGGAGATTTAGAGCGAGAGTTGCGTTGCGTCCATGGACTTTTGCAGCTTTGTTTCCGCCGGAGATGGCACGCGAGGAGAAACAAGTTCGACTGAAGCCGGTGGAGGACACCGCGGACGAACCGTCGCCAGTCATCCGGCTGGAGAGCAAGGAGACCCTGCAACGCGGCAAGCCAGTGCGCCTCGACGTGGTCCAGGAAGAGGTGAAGCCCAACCACCGGCTGGACGTGCCGGTCCACGAGGACTTCGAAATCCGCACCCACCAGCCCGGGATCGACGCGTTGATCGAGTCGCCCGCCATCAATCCCGACGAGATGGAGCAGGACTGGGGAAACCTGGCCGCCCGACACCGGAACATCCCCTGGGGCTGGTTCGCACTGGTGGGGATCCTGCTCGCCGGGAGTGCCATGTGGTCGCTCAAACAAGTCAGGGAAGCCGACGTCATCGCGGACCAAATCACTTTCACCACCCAGTCCGTCTTGAAAAACGATGCGGAAGAAGACCAGATGGCCGGCAGGTTGATCGACCGGATCGAGGCCGGCACCCTGAAATTTTTCAAAGCGACCAGCACCGCCGAGCTCGCCCGCCACGTCCGCCAGCCAGAACGGGTCAAGCCCCTCATGGACCGGTATTATGCTGAGAAATCCACCCTTCACCAACCGCTGCTCCGCACCAAGCTCCTCCAGCCACTCACCCTCGACAACCGCGCGAACTACTGGATGCAGTCCGTGGAACTGCAGAACCACGAGACCCGCAACCTGATCATCGAAATCACCGACACCGGCGAACCCAAAATCGATTGGGAGACCCTCGTCTGCTACCAGCCGGTGAAGTGGGACCAGTTCGCCCGCTCACGCCCGGCCGGCATGTCCTACGACTTCCGCGTTTACATCGAGCTGGACAACTTTTTCAGCCACGAGTTCTCCGACTCCTCCCGCTGGAACTGCTTCCGCCTCACCGCGCTCGATAGCGAGGAAACCCTCTTCGGCTACGCGAAAGCGGACGAAGCGGTCTCCGCCGACCTCCTTTCCCTTCTCAATCGAAGCGGCGGCCAACGCGTCTCGGTGATCGTCCGGATCAACGTCCCGGAAGGCCTTCAATCCCGCCGCGGGGTCGTCGTCGAAAAACTCATGAGTCCCCGCTGGATCTATCTCGATCCACCGGAAGCCTGATTCCCAGCCTTGATCTTCCCTGCGATCCGGCAAGCCTCTGCGCCATTGAAATCTCCCGCCGATCATCCACCAGCCGTGTCCACCGCAGGATTTCTCCCCGTCCTGCTCGGATCCTCGCTTTTTCTCGGCTACCAGTACATCGCCGCGCTCTTCAATCTCACCCATTCCTCGGGCGCGATGGCCAACAAGTTCAGCGCCCTCGCCCGCGACAAATACCTCGGATTCCTCGTCCTTGAGAATTTGCAAATGCTCATCGCCTACGCCGGCCTCGCCGTCGCCGCCGCCATCCTCGCCCAGCCATTTGCCTCCCTCTGGACGGATGTGTCGAAATTCAAAAAGCGCCCCGCCATCATCCTGCGCGGCCTCGGCCTCACCGCCCTGATCCACGGATTTTTCACCCTCCGCCTCGTCGAAACCCGACCGTATTTCCTCAATGAAGCCGAGTTCGGCCACTGGTATTACCAAGCTCTCGATCTCATCCCCGCAGCCATCAAGCCTGCCAGTTTGTTCACCATTTTCTCCCTGCTCCCTGTTGCGGTTGTGGCCTTCGCCCTCATCTGGCAGATCCGCCGCCGTGGCCGCGTCGTCCGGACCATCGCCGCCGTGGCCGCTTGTGGCATTGGTCTCACCGCCGGCATCAGCCACCTGCCGGAAAACCCTAAAATCAAGGCCGCCACCAGCGGCCCCATGAATGTCATCATCATCGGCTCCGACTCCCTCCGCGGCGACAGTCTCGGCTGCAATGGCTACCGCCCCCCGCGCACTGACGGCCCCGCCGCCGCCGGCGTTTCCCCCGTCATCGACGCCCTCGCCGCCCGCTCCTCGAATTTCCAACGCTGCTACACCGCCATCGCCTCCACCATGGAGTCCGGCGTCCAGCTCATGTCCTCCCAATACCCCCAGAGCCACGGCATCCGCCAAATGTATCCCAACCGGGAAACCGTCGAAGCCACCCAAAAACGCATCGTCACCCTCCCCACCCTGCTCCGCCAGCGCGGTTACGACACCGCTGCCATCGGCGACTGGTGCGCCGGCTATTATGAAGTCCTCCCGCTCGGCATGGAGCACCTCTCCGTCTCCAGCTTCGATAATTTTAAAATCTACATGAGCCAGGCCGTCGTCATGGCCCACTTCGTCATCCCCCTTTATTTCGACAATCCCCTCGGCTACCAAATCTTCCCCCAGCTCGAGTCCTTCGCCCAGTTCGTCACCCCCGAGGTCGTCACCGGCCGCGTCGAGAAGCGCCTCGCCAAGGTCGCCGCCGAGCAAAAACCGTTCTTCTGGCACGTCTTCTACTCCTGCAACCACCTCCCCTACCGCAGCCGAGAACCCTACCGCAGCATGTTTTCAGATCCCGCCTACCAAGGTCGCAACCGCAACGGCGTGGACTTCGACATCGACTCTTTCATCGGCGGCACCGACCTCGAATCCAAGTGGAAAGCCCTCCCGCCCAAGGAAATCCAACAAATCAAAGCCCTCTACGACGGTTGCACCCGCCAGTTCGACGACTGCGTGGGCCACATCCTCAGCGCCATCAAGGCTAACGGCCTCGGCGACAACACCATCGTCATCGTCACCTCCGACCATGGCGACGACCACTACGAACCTGGCGTCACCCTCGGCCACGGCCTCACCTTCAACGGCGGCCTCCAGGCCAACCACGTCCCCATGATCGTCCACGTCCCGGGCACCGCCCCGCAGGCCATTCCCGAGACCGTCCGCCTCATCGACGTCGTCCCCACCCTCGCCGATCTGCTCGGCCAGGAAAAATCCCCGACCTGGCAGGGCCAAAGCTTCGCCGGCTGGATCCGCCAGACCGAGAAACCCATCTTCCGCCCCTTCTACGGCGAGACCGGCTTCCCCTTCATCCAGTTCAAGGTCAAGGGCGTCCAGCGCCCCTACCTGCCGCCCATGGACCAAGCCACCGGCATCGATCCCAACTACAACTATCAGTTCGTCCTTAAGGACCAGTTCCTCCCCCGCCTGATCGAAGCCAAGCAACGCTGCCTGCGCACCCGGCGCTGGAAACTCGTCTGCACCCCCACCGACCAAGGCACCCGCCACTTCGGCCTCTTCCAAATCGCCAGCAATCCCCACGGCGAAACCGACCTCGCCGCCGCCCGCCCGGAAGTCCTCGCCCCCATGCAGGCCGCCCTCGAACGCTGGATCGATCAAAAAACCGAATCCTCCATCGCCGAAATCTTCCCGCAGGGTGAGCCCGAGTGATCCACTGAAAATCTGTCCCGGACGACAGGATCGATCATGAACGGCAGCCTCCCCGACGACTGCCATTCCCTTCTGTGAAATCAGCTCAAATCTGAGTCATCACCGGTAAAAGGGGCCGAAACGGAGCTACGTCCCGCGACAGCGGGACCGATGCGCCAGGGGCAGGAATGGCCCTTCGCCTTAACTTGCCGATCCGTTGCGGATGATTTCGAGGAAGCTCTGCGGTTCCAAGGCGGCACCGCCGATGAGGGCACCGTCGATGTCCGGGCAAGCCATCAGTTCCGCGGCATTGCCGGGCTTGACGCTGCCGCCGTATTGGATGCGGATCTTCGCGGCGGCGTCGGCACCGTAGAGTTCGGCGATGACGGAGCGGACGAAGGCGTGCGCGTCCTGGGCTTGTTGCGAGCTGGCGGTGACGCCGGTGCCGATGGCCCAGACGGGCTCGTAAGCGATGACAGTTTCACCGAGATCCTTCTCGGAAACGCCTTCAAGACCGCCGGTGATCTGGGTGCGGAGCACGCTTTCGAGGTTTCCGGCCTCACGCTCGGCGAGGGTCTCGCCGATGCAGAAGATCGGCTTGAGGTTCGCCTCGCGGGCTTTTTTGATCTTCGCGTTGATGATGGCGTCGGTCTCGCCATAGATGGCGCGGCGCTCGCTGTGGCCGAGGATGACGTAGTGGACGAAAAACTCGCGCAGCATCAGCACGCTGATCTCGCCCGTGTAAGCACCGGAATCGAACTGCGAGCAGTTTTGCGCGGCGATCTGGATGGCGTGGGCGTTCTGGACGGCGGTGGCGGTGTGCAGCATGTCCGCGAGCTTCGGCAGGGAAATGAACGGCGGCGCGATGACGATTTCACATGGGAAATCCTGACCCTGAAGTTTCGAGAGGAAACTTTTCACGAAGTCTTCCGTCTCGGAAGCTCCCTTGTTCATTTTCCAGTTGGCGGCGAAGATTGGTTTGCGATTCATGCGGTTGAGGGCTGGGTGTTAGCGGATTTGGATCAGACTTCGGTGAGAGCGGCAACGCCGGGCAGGACTTTTCCTTCGAGGAATTCCAGACTGGCACCACCGCCGGTGGAGCAATGGGTGACTTTGGTATCGACGCCGAATTTCTTGGCGGCGGTGGCGGTGTCCCCACCACCGACGACGGTGATCGCACCGCCCGCGGTCGCGGTGGCGATGGCATCCGCCATGGCCTTGGTGGCACCGGCGAATTTCTCGAACTCGAACACTCCGGCAGGGCCGTTCCAGACGATAGTCTTGGAGGCGAGGATCGCGGCGGCATAAAGTTTGATCGACTCAGGACCGGCGTCGAGGCCTTCCCAACCGGCGGGGATGCCGCTTTCGAGGGTGGCTGGCTGGGTGTTGGCATCCGGACTGAAACTGTCGGCGCAGACGAAATCCACGGGGAAGATCAGCTCGACGCCGCGCTCCTTGGCCTTGGCTTCCAACTCGCCGACGATCTCCGCGCCGGCACTGTCAAAGAGCGAGGAGCCGATTTCCATGCCGCGGTTCACCTTGAGGAAGGTGTAGGCCATGCCGCCGCCGATGATGATCTTGTCGGCGGTGTTGAGCAGGTTGGTGATGAGCGGGATTTTGTCGGCGATCTTGGCACCGCCGAGGATGGCGAGCAGCGGGCGCTTGGGATTGTTGAGCACCGCGTCGAAAGACTTGAGTTCCGCCTCCATCAGAAATCCCGCGGCTTTCTGCGGGAGATCGACGCCGACCATGGAACTGTGGGCGCGGTGGGCGGTGCCGAAGGCGTCGTTTACGAACACATCGCCAAGCTTGGTGAGGCTGGCACGGAAGGCTTCCACGCTGGCGGGCTCCGCCTTGACCGAGGTGCCGTCCTCGCGCTTGGCCTTGCCTTCCTCCTCGATGTGGAAGCGGAGGTTTTCCAACAGAACCACGGTTCCGGGCTGGAGATCGGCGCAGGCGGCCTCCACTTCGGGGCCGACGCAGTCTGCCAGGAATCGCACCGGCTTGCCGAGCAGCTTCGAGAGCTCGTCGGCGACGGGCTTGAGCGAGAATTTCTCGATCTTCTGTCCATCCGGCCGACCGAGGTGGGACATCAGGATGACGGACGCGCCTTTTTCGAGGGCGAACTGGATCGTCGGCAGCGCGGCGACGATGCGTTGGTTGTTCGTGATGGCTCCGGTTGCCTTGTCCTGCGGGACGTTGAAATCAACGCGGATCAAAACGCGCTTGCCGGAAAGTTCGAGGTCACGAATGGAAAGTTTGGCCATGGGGCGGGAATCCCGCATTACCGGGGCGGCGGTGTCAAGCCTATCGCGGCAGCGGCGCGGTGCGGAAGCGCTCGTGCTGGCGGCGCAGCATGCTGTCGCCCGGCAGGAAATTGATGGCCCGCGTGGACCACTCGATGGCCTTGTCCCGGTTTCCCTTGGCAAACTGAATCTCAGCCATGGTGTCGAGGTAGGCCGACTGCTCGGGGTTGAGGGCGAGGGCGTGCTTCTCGTAGGCCTCGGCTTGGTCCAGATTCCTGCGGGCGCGGGAGGCCAGCCAGGCGGCGGTGTTGCAGGTGTTGTCGGAATCCGGAAAACGCTCCAGAACGGCGGTCATGCGGGCCCAGGAAATCCTGAACCACTCGTCATGTTCCTTGATCAGCCCCATTTTCCGAATGGACGGAAAAAAATCGTCGGCAAGCGAGCCGTCGCTGGGGAAAAGCCCGTGACAGTTTTTGAGGATGGCGATGGATTTGGCGCGGTCGTTCTTCAGGTTGGCAAGCGCGCGTCCCAAGTCCGCCTGAAGCCTGAGCCTGAGGCTGGTGAGTGGCAGCGCGCCGCCGGAATCGCCCGCGGCCATCATCTGCGCCCTCACTTCCGAGACGGCGGCGACTTCCTTCCAACTCCCCTGCTCCATCAACGTCAGGCCATGCAAGTGAAGTGCCACGGAAAACCGCTCCGAACCCGGGTCAGCCTGTCTCGCGGCCCGCGCCCACCAGTCGGCCGCCCGCTTGTAGTCCGAGCCATAGGCATAGCCGTTCGCGATCTCGATCGCGTCATTGCCAAGCGCGAGCTTCTCGACCAGCGAGTCCTGCGCCGCCGCCTCATCCGCACGGCCCGCCTTCCGCAGGCAGGCCGCGAGGCAGGCATGCAGGGACGGCTCCGGATCCAGCCGCGCTGCGGAAATGCGGTCGATCTGCTTCTGGAAAAACCCGGCGGCCGCATCCCAGCGCCCGGCGGCGGAAAGGTCCAGGATGTGGTCGCGCCATGAAATTTCGTGGCGACTGGATGCCAGCACCTGGTCGCTCAGCTTCAGGTCGTTGATCACATCCGGACTCTGATTGAGGATGAATTTCAGTTTTTCCAGCAGGGGCCCGCGCTTTTCCTGCGGCGTGCGGTTGATCGCCTCCCAGGCCAGCGCCAGCCACTTTTCGCGCAGCCGCAGCGGATCCCGGCCCAAGCCGCATAAGGCGAGCAACCCGTCAAACCGCTCGGCGCGGCTGGCCTCCGGCTTGAGTTCCGACAGCCAGTCCCACAGATCGTTCACCTCGTCCTGCCCGCCGAGAGCGCTGGCGACGATCTCCTCCCAGCGCTCCGCATGGTCGCCCGCCCAGGCGACGGCGGCCTGCTTGGCCACCAGCGGCGCGCCGAGCACCTCGCTGCTCATGGTGGCATTGCCCCCGAAAAGCTGGCTCAGAAACTCGGTGAAAACCTTCGCGTCCTTTTCCGCCAGAGCGGCCAGCGGCTTCAGAAACGCATCCGCCCATGCCTGGTTGAGGCCACGCCGTTCGAGGAAATTTCCGAGCAGGATCAGTTGCTGGCTTTCCACGGTGACGTCCTGGACGTCGCCGCCGCCGTTTTCCGTGAGGTGCTTGAAACGCGCGGCCGCCCAGCCGGCGTAGTCGGGATTTTCCGGGTCCAGGCCCAGCGTCTTGAGCGCTTCGGGAATCCGCTCCAGCGACTCGAAGTAGGTGAACGCGGAGAGCCGAGAGTTCGCGACGTAGGCTTTTTCCGCCAGCGCCGGCTCGCCCAGTAGGAAGAGGGAATCCACGGTGCTTTGGCGTTCTTCGCGGTTTTTGGAATTCGCCTGGCGCACAAGCGGCTCCAAGTCGGCGGGCCGCATCTCCTTGCCCAGCCAGCGCTGGATCGCTATCTCGGTGTAGGGCCCCAGGGTCGCCCCGCCATCGCCGTCGCCGCCAGACTCGTCTTTGCGCAACCACGGCAGCGGATCGCCGAGCAAGGCGGACATCGCCGCGGAAATCCGGATTTCCCCGGCGACGTCCGCAGCATCCCGCGCTGCTTCCAGACTACCCGCCGCCCGATGGAGCGCGAGCTGCCAGGCGTGCGCCTGCACTCCCTTGAGGGTCTTGGCCCGCTTCATTTCTTCCTGCCAAGTCCCCTGGCTGCGATGGAAATCCGCCAGCGCCAGCAAGCCTTCGGCATCGGCCGGCGCCATTTCCAAGAACTCGCGGGCACCATTCACATCACCCGCCAGCAAACACTCGCGCGCCGCGACCACGGCCACGCCTTCCACCGAGCGCAACAGCCGGACCTGAGTATCGGGATTCGTCTCGGCCGCGTAGAGCTTGAGAATCTGCCGCCACGCGCGGCGTTTGTGCATCTGGTCGAACAAGACCATTTTCTCGTTAGGCGTGGCCTTCGCATAGCGCTCGACGAGCGCGATCACCGCCGGGTCGGTGTCCGGCGTGATGTGGAGCTGGATCTTGCGGATCAATTCCGCGGCCCGATACGCCTGTTCCGGATCCTTGCCGGTGGCGGTCTCCTGCAGAGCCTCAAGCGCGGACTCGCCGATTTTCCAAATTTCCCGCGTGGCGTTTTCGCGGACGCGGAACTTGTCATCCGCCAAATCCTGAATCAGCGCGGCCAGCGGTTTTTCCGGAACCGGAAGGGCTGCCTCACGGGAAGTGTCCGGAGCCGCCGCAGCCATCCACGCCCAGGCGGATAGACAGGTGACCCTCGCGACACTCTGAAAATTCATCTTCTGGTGAACGTTGCGGATTTCCCGGATCATTCAACGACCATCGTCGATTACGCGGCAAAACTCTCGCCGCAGGAGCAGGTCACCACCGCGTTCGGATTGCTCACCTTGAAGCCGCCCTGCTGGAGATCATCAGAAAAATCCAGCTCGCTGCCGCTGACGAAGAGCGCGCTCTTCGGGTCGATCACCACGTTCACGCCGTTGCTTGGCACCAGGATGTCCCGGTCGCGCGGGCCGTCCACCAAGTCCATTTTATATTGTAGGCCGGAGCAACCGCCGCCGACCACCGCGATCCGCAGCGCGCCGTCCGGCCGACCCTGGCGGTCGAGCAGGCCGCGAAGGTGCGATGACGCGCCTTCCAGGACTTTCACCAGCTTTTCGTTGCCGATCTTGTAATTCACGGTCGCTTGCATGGCCGCAAGGTGGAGCCCCCGCCCTTCCGCGTCAACCCCGCCCTCAAAACGAAAAGAGCCGCCCGTTGCGAGGCGGCTCTTGAAGAAAATTCAGTGGGCTGAACTCGTAAAGCTTCAGGCGTCGGCAGCTTCCGTCTCTTCGACAGCAGCGGTCTCGGTCACTTCGGCAACGGCTGCTTCGGTGGTTTCGACGGCCTCGACGATTTCCTCCTCGGCGACCTTTTTGGCAACCTTCTTGGCTGGAGCCTTTTTCGCGGCAGCCTTCTTCGCAGGAGCTTTTTTCGCCACTTCGGCCTTCTTGACGGCTGGTCTCTTCACGATCCCGCCGAGCTTTGCCGCATCCGCTTTGCGCTTCAAATAGTCAGCGCGGCGACGGCGTTTGATGATCTTTTTCGATTGTTGTCCCATGGTTGGTGACCACCTGCCTAGGGGCTGGAGCGGAGGTGGGCAAGGGAAAATCTTGCATGACTTCACTCTTCTTTCGTTTCGCATTCGACAACGCCCCTCCCTCCAGCCGACATTCCCGCCCCATGGCAGGCATCATCATCTCACCCCGCGCGCGCATTTTTCACGGTCACGAGTGGATTTACGCCACCGAAATCAAGAAATCCTTCGGCAATCCCCAGCCCGGCGACGTCATCACCCTCAAGGACTTCCGCGACCGGCCACTCGGCACCGCCATCTACAATCCGCAGTCGCAGATCGTCGCCCGCCGATTTTCCCGCCGCAAGCAGGACCTCGATCTGGACTTCTTCACCCGCCGCATCGGCCAGGCCATCGAGCACCGCAAGCAGCGCGGCATCGACGAAACGCTCGCCCGCCTCGTCTGGTCCGAATCCGACGGCCTGCCGGGCCTGATCGTCGATCGCTACGGCGACCACCTCTCCGTGCAGACGCTCACGCTCGCCATGGACCTGCGAAAGGAAATCATCCGCGAGGCGCTCATCTCTCTGCTCAATCCCGCCTCCATCGTCCTTCGCAACGATTCGCCCTACCGCAAGGCCGAGGGCATGGAACCCGGCATCGAGATGCTCCACGGCGAAAATCCCGGCCCATTCCAAGTCAGCGCCAACGGCCTGCTCTTCGAGGTCGATCTCTTCGACGGCCAGAAAACCGGCCTCTACCTCGACCAGCTGCAAGCCCACGCCGAAGTCGCCGCCCTCTCCAAGGGCAAGCGCGTGCTCGACTGCTTCACCAACCAGGGCGGCTTCGCCCTCGCTTGCGCCAAAGCCGGCGCCGCCCACGTCACCGCCGTGGATGTCTCCACCAGCGCCTGCGCCGCCGCCCGCCACAACGCCACGCTCAACAACGTCGAAATCGAAGTCCTCGAACACAACGTCTTCGATTTCCTCAAGCATGCGAAACCGGACTACGACATGATCATCCTCGATCCGCCGAGTTTCACCCGCAACAAGGCCACCCTCATGGACGCCATGCGCGGTTATAAGGAAATCCACCTGCGCTCGCTCAAGCTCTTGGACAAGGGCGGCCTGCTTTCCACCTTCTGCTGTTCCTACCACGCCTCGCGCGAGCTGTTCATGCAGAACCTCGTGGATGCCTCGGTGGATGCGAAAAAATCCGCCCGCCTCGTGATGAACCACGCCCAGCGCGCCGACCACCCCATCCTCATCGCCATCCCGGAAACCGGCTATTTGAAAGGCTTCACCGTCGAGGTCATCGCCTCGCGTTAAGTTCATTCTAAACCAGCTTCTCCCTCGAACTGCGGCGGTAGGTCGTCGGAGGCACACCCACGCAGTCGCGGAAATTCACCGTGAGCCGCTCGTTGCTCTGGTAGCCGCAGCGCTCGGCGATGATCGCGACCGGCAGATCCGTGGTGGTTAGCAGACTCTTTGCCCGTTCCACCCGCTCGTGCTGCATCATCGCATGCGGCGAGCGGTCGAGCGCCGTCTGGAACCTCCGCTCCAGCACCCGCCGGGACACCCCGACCCGCGTGGCCCACTCATCCACCGAGACAATCGTGGCAATCCGCTCCACCAGGCACTGCATCGCCCGCCGCACCAAGGGGTCGCCCACCGCCTCGTAGGAACTCGAGCCACGGACCACGATTTCCAGCGGTGCGACAAGCACCGGCCCGCCCGGCGGTCTGCCCGCCCACACCGCTTCCAGCGTTTGCACCACCTCCGCCGCCAGGCGCCGCCATGGCAGCCGGATGCTCGACAAGGCCGGGCGCGCCATTTCGCATACCGTTTCATCGTCGTTGGCGGAAATCACCCCCACCGCGAACGGCACTTCCAGCCCCGCCTGCGCCGCCGCCTCCAATACATGCCGACCGGTCGGATCATGCGCGGTGAAAATCCCCAGCGGCATCGCCTGCGTCGCCAACCAGCCGACCATATCCTCGTCCGGATCCCGCCAATACTCGTCATATTGCCGCCAATCGCGGAACTCCTCCCAGTAAACCGAGACCTCGCCCACCACCTGCCGGAACCCTTCCAGCCGCTGCTTCGCGTAGTGCGCGTCACTCCGGCCGACGAAGGCGAAATTTTTGTAACCTCGCGCCAACAGATGCTCGGCCGCCAGCCGGCCGATCGCCGCATCGTCCACATCCACGCTGAAAACCCCTGCCACCGGCTCGTCCGACGGCACCAAAACCACCGGGCAGCCCAACTCCACCAGCGCCCCGGTCAAGCCCGGCAGCCACTCGGTCACGATCGCGCTCGGCTGCCATTCCCGCAGACTCGCCAGCAGCAATTCCGGCTGCCGATACAGATCGATGATCCAGAAGTCGTAGCCCATCCCCGCAAACGGCGCAAAGCCCGGCGTCAGCCGCCGCACGTTCACCGAGGATAGGACAACGGCGATCCGTCGTGAAGTTTCAGGGCTGATTTGTCGCATTTCATCAAAAGGCTACCGGAATTTACGGTAGCGTGGCCAGCAGAATTTCCACTACGTTCTCCCCCGTCACGCCCGTCGCGTGGCCAGATTAAAGCAACCCAAAACCATCACTATTCCCATGACAAAATTCCCGTGTGAAGCCGTCACCTACGAAGGACCCGGCTCGAAAAATCCGCTCTCGTTCAAACACTACAACGCCAGCGAGATCGTCGCCGGCAAGACCATGGCCGAGTGGTTCCGCTTCGGCTGCGCCTACTGGCACACCATGCGCGGCACCGGCTCCGATCCCTTCGGCATGGGCACCGCCGCCCACCCGTGGGATGACGGCAGCGACTCCGTGGCCAACGCCCAGAACCGCGCCCGCGTGTTCTTCGACTTCATGGAAAAAGTCGGTCTCGACTACTACTGCTTCCACGACCGCGACGTGGCTCCTGAAATGGGCAATCTCGCCGCCTCCAACAAGGCGCTCGACGCCGTCGCCGACGTGCTCGAGGAAGAGCAAAAACGCACCGGTAAAAAACTCCTCTGGGGCACCGCCTGCCTCTTCGTCCACCCGCGCTATCAGCAAGGTGCCGCCACCAGCCCGAACGCCCAGGTTTACGCCTACGCCGCCGCGCAGGTGAAAAAAGCCATGGAAGTCACCCACCGCCTCGGTGGCGAAGGCTACACCTTCTGGGGTGGCCGCGAGGGCTACACCACCCTGCTCAACACCAACATGAAGCGCGAGCTCGACCACCTCGCCCGCTTCCTCCACATGGCCGTCGATTATAAAAAGGAAATCGGCTTCACCGGCCAGTTCTACATCGAGCCCAAGCCACAGGAACCGACCACCCACCAATACGATTCCGACTCCGCCGCGTGCCTCAATTTCCTCCGCGAGTACGACTTGCTGGAGCACTTCAAACTCAACATCGAGACCAACCACGCCACTCTCGCAGGCCACACGATGGAGCACGAGCTCACCGTCGCCTATGAAGCCGGCGCGCTCGGCAGCATCGACGCGAACATGGGCACGCCCAACGTCGGCTGGGACACCGACCAGTTCCCCACCGATCTCTATCTGACCACCCACACGATGCTTGTCCTCATGAAAATGGGCGGCTTCACCACCGGTGGCCTCAACTTCGACGCCAAGCGCCGCCGCGAGTCGTGGGAGCCCGTCGATCTCGTGCACGCCCACGTCGTCGGCATGGACGCCTTCGCCCGCGGCCTCAAAACCGCCGCAGCCATCCGTGCGGACGGCCGCATCGACCAGTTCATCGCCGAGCGTTACAAAACTTGGGACAGCGGCGTCGGCTCCGAAGTCGAAGCCGGGAAAACCACCCTCGCCGACCTCGAAAAATACGCCCTCGCCAATGGCGAGCCGATGGTCGCCAGCGGCCGTCAGGAAATGATCGAAGGCCTGCTCAACGAGTTCATCTAACGAACCAATCTCCTCCCAGGTCCCCCACCTTGCCGCGGCAGGGTCGGGGGCTTTTTTTGTAGGGTGGTCACCGCGAAACAGATGCAAGTTTCTTGCAAATCACCCGATGCCGCGACAAGTTCGCGGCGTGCGCGGCTCCCCACTCATCCGTTTCATCATGCTCGCCATCGCCCTCGCGGCGACGGCGGCAGGATTGCTGCGCGTGACGGCGGCGAGAACCACTCCCAATCAGGCAACCCCACCTCCCACCGCCTCGCAACCCGCGCTCCGCGCCAACTCCGTGCCATTCCGCCTGCTGCTCTCCGCCCCCGCCGCCCTGGTGGAAATCGACAGCGGAAAACCCATCCAGCCGCCGCTTGACGGCCCGTCTTTGTCCGGAACCCTCGAACTCGATCCCGCCAATCCGCATGTGGGCCTGATCGTCCGCTGGCAAACTCCCGCAAGCGCCAGTGAACATCGTTTTGCCAAGCTCACCTTGGAAGCTCCCGGCAAGGAAACCTTCACCCATGTGTTCGACGCCGCCGGCGATATCGACGATTTCCTGGAACTTCCCTCCCCCGAGTC
>JBIHZT010000595.1:0-2844 GCA_044240265.1 Luteolibacter sp.
GCGGTCATTGGTGCGGCAAACCAAGTGCGGCCAGCTCTGGCTCGATCGGCAAAGGGTCGTCACTTCTGCCGGTGCCATGTCCTGCACCGCTTCGAGGGCTTCGAGCGTGGCAACGGCTACCTGGTGAAGTCCTTCGACAAGTGCCGCTCGGGATTGTGGGTCGGCGTAGTCGGCGGCGGTGCAAAATCTCCAGACTGCGGCGGTGATTTCCTCGGGTGATTTCATGGGCGGGCTGAGGCTTTCCGTGGTGCCTCCTCGCTCTGGATCTCGTAAATCTTTGCGATGGTGGTGGGGTCGGTGATTTCCCATCCATCAATCAGAATGTCGGCCGCGTCACCGTCTCTAAGGAAATCACCCATCACGGCGGCAACGAAGGAATCCGCTCCGCCTTCGATGTCGGCGGCAGTGGCCAGCTTGCGGAGTTTCTCTACCATGTGGGCGGGGAGAAAGATGGGATGCATCCCGTTTGCGTCGTGGGCGAGTGTGGCGGATTGATTGGCGGGCGGGCGTGTGGTGGTCTTGGTGTTCATGATGTCGGTGGTATTTGGTGGGAAAGTGTTTAGGCGGGCGATGGCTGAGGGTCACACGCTCGGCATCTTCTCCACCGCACGGGCCAGCGTCTCGCGTTCGTGGTGAGTGTAGCCGGAATGCACGGCGGCCGACTCATGGCCGGTGATGCGGCGGCGGATCTCTTCCGACACGTCGGCATTTGCCAGCGTCGAGGTGAGGCTGTGGCGGAGTGCGTGGAAGCTGCGGGCGTGCTGGGCGCGTTGGCCTCCCTTGGTTCCCTGGCGGACGTTTCGCCGGTCGATCTCCCCGGCTTCCATGATGGCGATGAACTGCGCGGACAAACCTTGATTGCCTCCGACTCGGATCTTGAACAGCGCGGGGAAAAGCGGCTCGGCGTCGGTGCCGGTGGTGCGGGTTGCCAGCCATGACATGAGGCGCGGGTGAATCGGCACTTCGAGCCGTTTCCTTTTCCGCTCGGACTTGGCCGGCATGAAGGAAAGCGTCTTGCGGGCAAGGTTCACGTTCCCCCATGTCAGGCGGGCGCAATCGCCAAGCCTCGCGCCTGCATAGAACCCGACAAGAATCATGCCTTGCCAGTCCGCCCCCCGGTCGGCGCGGGTTTCATCGTCGGCCTTGCTCGCGGGAAATAGGGCGTCTTGCCAAGCGGTGGTTCCTGCACCACTCACAAGCTGCCCGACTTCCGCCACGGTGAAAACCTCGCGCTCGGTGCTGTCGAGTTCCGGCAGGCGGTCGAGGGCGGCGGCGGGGCTTGCCAAAATCAACCCTTCCCGCATGGCGCTGCGGAACATTCCCGCCACGTCTGAGGCGTAGTGATTGGCGGTCTTGGCGGTGCGGTGGTTCACCGTGGCCTTGTCGCGCTTCCCTGTGGGTGTCCCGTCGGCTTCCGTCCATCCGCTGCGGACGGCATCACGGAAAGCGCGAATATCGGCCTTGGTGACGGCCTCAAGCTTCGCGTCGGCCTTTTCGCCAAGCCATGCAAGGAAAGCGTCAAGGTGGGTCTTGTATCTCGCCTTGGTGGCTTGCTTGGTGGTCGCCGCCTTCATCTCTCGCCAGTCTTCCGCCCATGTGCGGACGGTGTGGAATTTCAACGGGCTACCCGTCGAGACTTCACACAAGCGGGCGATGAGGTCACGGGCGCGGCCTTCCGATAGCTCGCCCCTGGCTGCGGCCTCGGCGGCTTCGGTGAGGATGGCGAAAGCCTTGGTTGCGTTCTCACTGGTGGCGGTGCCGGCCTTTTGTTCTGCGGCCTCCAGTTCCATCGCCTTTTTCAAGGCCTCGCTCCGCTTCGTTTGCTTGGTGGACTTCTTCAGGCGGCGGGTGGTGCCGTCTGGTTGGGTCACGTCGAATGCGGCAATCCAGAACGGGGAACCTGGGCGTTTGATGAGCGTTGGCATGGTCGGGCGGTGGTGGCGGCTTGGCGTCCTGCTTCGGACTGGAATTGATGAGAACAGGAATGGGAACGTCTTTAAAGCCTTTTGTTCCCATTATCGTTCCCACTTGCCTTGTTTTTTCGTAACTTGTTGATTTCCAGATCTAAAGAAACGAATCACTGGTTCGAACCCAGTATCGCGCACCATTTCATGACCGGTGCTCCGAGTGCACGGGCGCCGTGGGTTGTTTCCTGAAGCGGCGCCTGAACTGAATATTTCCGGAGGCTGCTATTGGCAGGATCTAGACATGATAGGTTCCGCACTGTGAAGCTGGTTGCGTGGACTCCCGCCGCATCTGTCAACGCTTGTCCGGAGATGTGGGGTGTATCATGATCGCCTGCTTCATCATCGGCAGGGGATTCGTTCCCGGGAACCAATGTTGGAACGCCAGCGCACCTTGGTTGACGAGCATCGAGAGGCCGTTGGCAGTGCGGCAGCCGAAGTCGTCCGCCATCGCTAACAAAGGCGTGACGGCCGGTTTGTAAATCGTGTCGTAAACGAGGTGTTCCTTTTTCAAACAGGCCGGCGGTAGGATCGACGGGTCACCCGCTTTCAAACCGACGGATGAAGTGTTCACGATGAGATCGCAGCTCAGGCATTGCCCCGCCAGCTCCGGATCGTCGAAGGAGAGTGCCATGATTTCCGTCATCGGACTGATCAGGCGGAGTTTCTCGACCAGTGGTCCGAGTTTGCCGACAGTGCGGTTCACCACTAGCAGTTTTGGGATGCCGGACAAGCAACCCTGTGTTGCAACCGCCTGACCGGCCCCGCCACCCGCGCCGATGATGGCTACTTTGAGCGAGGCGAACGGGAGCTTGAAATCATCCTCGATGGCGCGGGCGAAACCGGGACCGTCGGTGTTGAACCCACGGATCGAATCTCT
>JBIHZT010000608.1:0-2790 GCA_044240265.1 Luteolibacter sp.
TCTATCAAAACGAATCGTGTTCACCGCGCCTAACGCTTTGGCGTCCGGATGGACCTCGCAATGCTCCATCGCCTCCAGCTTGTGCGGCACGGTCACGTTGCAGCCGATGAAGCCGAGCGCCCGCATTCGCGAAAACGCCTCGCCCACCTGGCCTGGCCCGACGTCGAGGCGGATGTAGCGCGCGTCGATTCCGGCGGCGTCGAGCGCCGGTTGATGCATCTGTGGCGAGGCGGAGTGCGCGACCGGGTGGCCGATCACGGCGAGCCGCGCGGGTTTGTCGGCACCGGCGTCGAGCAAGTCGCGGGAGGTGAGGTCTTCCAGGGTGTAGACGTCTTTCATTTTATTATGGAATTGCGGCGGAAGTGACTTTCGCGCGGGATGAACTCCTAGCTCCAGTTAGAGGGTCGCTGCGAAATCGCGCACCCGTTTCACGCAGCGGTTTTTGCCCAGTAGATCGAGCACATCGCCGAGGTCCGGGCCGTGGGCGCGGCCGGAGAGGGCGACGCGCAGCGGAAACATTAACTGCCCCGGCTTGGCTCCCGCCGCCGTGGCGGTTTCGGTGAGTGCCGATTTCGCGGCGTCCGCCGACCATTCGGGGATGGTTTCGAAGGCGGTGGCGAGTGAATCCAGCAGTCCTCCGGCCGCCGCGTTGCCGCGGACTTTGGTGACCGCCTCCTGATCGTATTCGAAATCATCCTTGATCAGGAAATCCACGGCTGCCGGCACGTCGCCGAACAAGCGGACCTTGTCCTTCACCGCCGCGATGACCGCCGGGTAATTTGCCGGGATCAGCAGGCCAGCGGTTTCCACGAAGGGCTTCGCCGCCGCCGCGAAATCCTCGACGCTCACGCTGAGAAGATGTTGCTGGTTCACCCACTTGCATTTCTCCAGGTCGAAGCGGCCGGGCGAGCGGTTCACGTTTTCGAGCGAGAAGGCTTCGACCAGCTCGGAGAGGGTGAAGATTTCCCGCTCGGTCTTCGGATTCCAGCCGAGCAGGGCGATGAAATTCACCACCGCGGCCGGGAGGAATCCCTGCCGAGGATAGTCGCCGACGGCGGCACCGGCGTCGCGTTTCGACATTTTCGAGCCGTCGGGATTGAGGATGAGCGGGATGTGCGCGTATTGCGGGGCCTTGCCGCCGAAGGCTTCGATGAGTTGGAGGTGCTTGGGCGTGTTCATCAGGTGGTCCTCGCCACGGATGACGTGGGTGATCTCCATTTCCAGGTCGTCCACCACATTGACGAAGTGGAAAACGTAGGAGCCGTCCGAGCGCTTCACGACCATGTCCGGCGTGTTCGATTCGTCGCGGTAGTCGATGGTGACCTCGCCGCAGACGAGGTCGTGCATGGTCACCGGCTTGCGCTCGAAGCGGAACCGCCACGCGCCGCCGTCTTCGTAAACGCGGCCGGCGGCGACGAGTTTTTCGAACCAGGCGTCATAGATTTCCTTCCGCTCGCTTTGATAGTAGGGGCCGTAGTTTCCGCCTTTTTCCGGGCCCTCATCCCAGTCGAGGCCGAGCCAGTTCATGCCGTCGAAAATCGCCTGGCGGGCTTCCTCGGTGTTCCGGGTCTCGTCGGTATCCTCGACCCGCAACACGAAAACGCCGCCGTGTTTGCGGGCGAAGAGCCAGTTGAACAACGCGGTGCGGGCCCCACCGACGTGCAGGTAGCCGGTGGGAGAGGGAGCGAAACGGGTGCGAACGGTCATGCGCGTGGTGTAAGTGCCGGATCCAAAGTAGTCGAGGACTTCAGTCCGTTCTTGGTGGTTTGAAATGCGGGACGGAAGTCCTGGACTGCTTTTTCCCAATAAAAAACCTCCGTCGCGGCGAACCGGACGGAGGTTTTGTGAGAATCGGGACGCCGGATCAGGCTTCCTCGGTTTTTTCTTCCTTGGGCTCGTCGAAGCCGTATTTGGCGGTGAGGTCCTCGGCGGTGGGTGCGACGTTTTCGACGATGGTCTCGATGACCGGCTCGGCGGCGACGGCAGCCACTGCTGGCGCGGTGGAGGCGAGCACGACGCGGGTCGGCTCCGGGCGATCACGCTCATCCATGTCCTCGCGCTCGTCCTGGCCTTTGGATTTGGCACCGGAGACGGTCATTTTACGACCCATGAACGGTTGGTCGTGAAGGACTTCCACGGCGCGCATCGCTTCGTCCATGCGGAGCATTTCCACGAACCCGTAGCCTTTGGAGCGGTGGGTGCTGCGGTTGTAAACGATTTCGATGTTGCGCACGCCGCCAATGCCCTTGAAGAGCTCCTGGAGGTCTTGCTCGGAAACGTCGTAGGACAGGTTTCCGACGTAAACGCGGGTGGACTCGACGCTTTTCGGGTCGCCACCGCGCGGGCGGTCGGTGTTGCGCGGGGCGCGTTCCTTGCGCTCGCGCTCGCCTTCCGCACGCGGCTCGCGGGGTGGACGCGGTTCGCGCGGCGGACGGGCCTCGCCTTCGCTGGAGCGGGCGTTGCGGGTGTTCGACTTGGGGCTGCGCTCGCCGCTTGGGAATGGCGTGGATTCGACTTTTTTCTCGGACCGCTCGATGCGGGATGGCGGAGCGGGCTCTTTGTAGAGACCGACGGTCTTGAGGATCTTCTGCCACAAGCTCAGCTTGGCCGGAGCGTAAGTGCGCGGCGGGCGTGGGGCTTGCGGGCGGAATTCTTCCGAGCGGTTGCTGTTGTCCCGGCCTTGTGAGCGGCCGCGATCCTGGCGTGGGCCGCGTTCGCCGCGGTCTCCACCACCGCTGCTGCGGCGTTCGTTGTTGTTATTGTTACGGTTTTGGCCTCCGCGTGAGCGGC
>JBIHZT010000276.1:0-5641 GCA_044240265.1 Luteolibacter sp.
GTGGACCGATCACGCCGATGCGGACATCAAGTATTTCTCCGGCTCCGCCACCTACTCCAAGAGGTTTCAAATCTCAGATCTCAGATCGAAAGTCCATCTCGACCTCGGCACCGTCCACGCCATCGCGAAGGTGCGCGTCAACGGCCGCGAAATCGCCACCCTTTGGAAAGAGCCTTACACCACGGACATCACTTCCGCGCTGAAACAAGGCATCAACACGTTGGAAGTCGAGGTCATCAACTCCTGGAACAACCGCCTCGTCGGCGACCGCCAGGCCGGTGCAAGGCCCGGCACCTTCACCACGACCAACCAATTCAAAGCCGAAACCCCGCTCCAGCCGTCAGGAATGCTCGGTCCGGTGCGTCTTGTCCGTCTCGACTAAACCGCAGACACCCGCTGATTTTTCAAAGAAGAACTTTTGATTCAACCATGATCCGATTCTATTCATCCCCGCTGCCCGCCGTACTAGCAGGCATCTGTCTCGCACTTCCGCTGTGGGCCATTCCCGCTCCCACCGATTTGCGCGTCGGCGAGGGTTTTGCCGGTCCGATCGGCTTCCATGACGCATCGCCAAACCTGTCGTGGAAACTCCCGGTGGTCGCAGGTGTGAAATCGCAGTCCGCCTATCGCATCGTCGCCGCGTCCCACCCCGGACTGCTGCCGGACGAGCCGGATCTCTGGGACAGCGGCAAGGTGGCCTCCGCCGAATCCGCATGGGTCCGCTATGCCGGCAAATCCCTTGATTCCCGCTTGGGCGTGCATTGGCAGGTGATGTTCTGGGATCAGGATGGCAAGGCCGCCTCCTGGAGCGCACCCGCCCGTTTCGAACTTGGATTGTTAGGTAGGTCCGACTGGCAAGCGCAGTGGATCCGGCTGGACCCCGCTGCCGGAAAAGGAACCCCGTCCCCGGCCGCGAGCATCGTCATCGAAAAAGCCTACTACGGCGAGCAGGGAAAATCCGAGCATCTTGCTGATGTTAGGGATTCGCTCGAACAACTGCTTGCGCAGGGAATATCGCTGATCACCGCCAACAACGATCTCGCCGGCCGCGACCCGATCTTCGGTGTGCCCAAGTCACTTTCCCTGGTCATCGTCCGCAACGGCAAGCGTGAGGAAACCCTAATCCCCGAAGACGCGAAATACGATCTGCTGTCCGGCGCGATTTTGGGCGAAGCCTCAAACTTCGTGCCCCAGCATCTCCGTCGCGAATTCGTGGTCGGCAAGCCACTGCGTTCCGCCCGCCTCCACGTCACCGCGCGCGGAGTTTTCGAAGTCCGTCTCAATGGCGGCAAGGTCGGCAACGACTTCATGGCCCCGGGCTGGACTCCCTACACCCGGAAAATCGAAACCCTTACCTACGACGTTACCCGGCAACTGCGCGAAGGTGCCAACGCCATCGGGGCCATCCTCGGCGAGGGCTGGTATGCCGGCCGCCTCGGTTGGGAAAAAGGTGTCCCGAATACCCTCAAGCCCCATCTCCTCGTCCAGCTCGAACTCACCCACGCCGACGGCACGACCAGCACCATCGCCACCGACTCCAGCTGGAAGGCCACCGACAAAGGGCCCATCCGTTTCTCGGGCATTTACGATGGTGAAAATTATGATGCCCGCAAGGATCTCGGTGCTTGGGATACCGCCGGCTTCGACGATTCCAATTGGCAACCGGTCGCCACCGAAAATCCCGCGTCCGACGTGGCGCTCGCCCCCAAGCGCCATCACCCGGTGCGCGTCACGAAGAATATCCCCGCCATCGCAGTCACCGAACCGAAGCCCGGTCGCTTCGTGTTCGACCTCGGACAAAACATTGTCGGCTGGCCTGTCCTGAAAATTCCTGTCCGCAAAAACCAGGTCGTCACCGTCCGCTTCGCCGAAATGCTAGAGAAAAACGGCACGCTCTACACCGCCAACTACCGCAGCGCGAAATCCGCCAACACCTACACGGCAGCCACCGACGGCATCGCCACCTGGCACCCGACCTTCACTTTCCACGGCTTCCGCTATGTCGAGTTGAGCGGGTTTCCTGCAGGCACACGTCCGAGCAAGGAGTGGGTCACCGGCAGCGCGCTGCATTCGGACTTCGGCTGGAGCGGGACCTTCACCTCGTCGCACCAAATGCTCAACCAACTCCAGAGCAACATCACCTGGGGACTGCGTGGCAATTTCCTCGATATCCCGACCGACTGCCCGCAACGCGACGAACGGCTCGGCTGGACCGGCGACGCCCAAGTCTTCACTCCCGCCGCCCTCTTCAATGCCGATGTCCACGCGTTCCTGGCGAGCTGGCTGGAAAGCATGCGCCTCGATCAGCAGCCCGACGGCGCCATCCCCAGCATTGTCCCGGATGTAAAAGGCATCCTCGGCAACCGTTGCGGCGGTCCCGGCTGGTCGGACGCCGCGACTGTGATCCCGTGGGAACTCTACATCCGCACCGGCGACCGCTCGGTGCTCGAAGAAAATTTCGACATGATGCGCCGCTGGGTCGGTTGGTATGAGAGTAAAGCCGCGAAGCACATCATCGATGTCAATGCCTGGGGGGACTGGCTGCAGCCGAATCCCGCGTCCGGCAACCTCCAAGGCGACACGCCGCGCCAACTCATCGGCACCGCCTACTTCGCGCGCTCGGCCGATCTCACCGCCCAAGCCGCCCGCCGCCTCGGGAAAACCGCGGAGGCCGAGCGTCTGGAAGCGCTCTTTACAACCGTGAAATCCGCTTTCACCGCGAAGTTTTTCGATGGCAACGGTAAGCTCACCACCGCGAACGAATCGCAGACCGGCTACTTGCTTGCGCTGGGATTCGATTTACTGCCCGAGCCCATGCGTGCGGCGGCAGCGGAAAACCTCGTGCGTCTCGTCGGCGCGGCCGACGGTCACCTGCGCACCGGTTTCCTCGGCACCCCGCTCCTTGCCCCGGTGCTCGACCGCTTCGGTCACACCGATCTCGCCTATCAGGTCTTGTTCAAGGAAACCTATCCGTCTTGGTTCTACTCCATCCATCAGGGAGCCACCACGATGTGGGAGCGCTGGAACAGCTACAGCCACGCCGATGGCTTCGGCAATGCCGGGATGAACTCGTTCAATCACTACTCCTACGGTGCCATCGGCCAGTGGATGCACGAACGCATCGCCGGCCTCGCTCCCGATCCCGCGCAGCCGGGTTACAAACATTTCTTCATCCAGCCGGCGCCCGGCGGCCCGCTCACCTCCGCCCGCGCCGAACTGATGACCCCGTATGGCAAAGCCTCAAGCGCGTGGATCCTCGAAAACCGCACCCTCAAACTCGAAGCCATCGTTCCGCCTAACACCACCGCCACCCTCGTCCTCCCCGGCAAGGCCGCCACCGAACTTCACTCCGGCCGACACGTGTTCCAACACAAACTGCCATGAACCCATGAAGATCTTTTCCATCACATGGTTCCATCGAGGGCGGAGCGCCAATGAAATGCTTCGCGCCTGCCCATGCGCTTCGTCGCTCACAGAGCGACGCTACAAGCTTCTCATCCGCAGCGCCGCTCTCCATCTCGCCCTGTCCTGCTTGTTCCTCGCGTCCAGCGCCAAGGCCGGGGTGTGGACACCGCTCGACTGGGTCGATGACAGTTCCCTGGCATTCATCACCAGCGAAAACGTCAGTCACTCGGGCGATTTCGGTTCCGCTGCGAGCCTCAACGGATTCACTTTCGAAACCATCGGTATGGCTAGCGGTTTTGGCACGTTTAGTTCTCCTTACGCGGGAAGCAACTTTACGGTCGGAACACCCGCCGGAACTTTGTCATACACCCTGTCGGCCGGCGTTAGCGGCACTGCATCCGGTAGCTTGAGCACCGGTCTGATCGGCTTTGATGAAAACACTCCTGCCGGTAGCTCGGTCACCTACACGCTGACCGGGCTTTCGCCCAATACCCACTATCAGTTCTACTTTTTCGATCCGGAGTGGGGAAACAGCGGGCGCACGGGTCGGCTCGATGGCAGCGACGATGGCCCTGGCAACACCATCGCCATGGATCAGTCAGCTGGGGCAGGGGATAAGATCATCCAATATGCCTATCATACCGGAGCGGGAACGACGTTCGCCATGACGGTCACCAGCGACACGCAAGGCTTCGGACTTCACCACTATGGTTTCGTGAATGTTCGCGCTGCGGCGGCCCAGGATGTGGAGGCCACGGATTACGACGTTTGGGCGGGTTCCCACGAACTCTCCGGCGGGGCGGATGACGATGATGACGGCGACGGCCTGACCAACAGCGAGGAATACGCGTTCGGCCTGCTGCCGGACAGCCAGTCCTCCTGCAATCCGATGCTCACGCCCCTCGACAAATCGACGGGAAAATTCCTCTACGCCCGCCGTGAGGCCGCATTGACCGGCTATGAATACACGATCTGGACCTCCACCGATCTGTCCTCATGGTCCGAAGACACGGGCGCCACTCAGGAGGTGATTGATCTCTGGGCCGGAATTGAAACCGTCGAGGCCACGATCTCTCATGGGCTACTGGACAGTCCGGTATTGTTTGTCAAAGTGAAGGCGGACCCGCCGGCTCCCTGAATCCACACCATCCTAACTGACTCATGTTTTTCTTATCCAACAAGCGCCGGATTTCCGGCATCCTGTCTTCCGTGCTGCTGACTTCCTTGATCGTGCCTTGCAGCGTCCATGCGGATTCCCCATGGCTGGCGAGTTGGATCGGTCCCAGCACCCCGGAATCGGTCGGGCTGGCGGATGCCAGTTGGATTTGGTCGGATGAACCCGGTATCGATCCCTCGGCGAGCGCTCCAAGCGGCAGCCGCTTGTTCCGCCGCGAGTTCGAGATCACCGGGCAAGCCGCCATCACCTCGGCGAGGATGACGCTGACTGCGGACAACCAATTCAAACTGGTCGTCAATGGCCGTATCATCGGAAGCGGCAATAATTGGGAGCAGCCCGGAACCTTCGATCTCACTGCGGCGCTGCGTCTCGGAGGCAACCGCATCGCCATCGAAGCGGAGAACTTGGGGGAGGGGAACCCGGCCGGACTGGTCGGGAAACTCCTCATCGAGCGGGCGGGCTTGCCCGCGCAGGTCATCGTCACGGACGCCCAATGGGCCTGCGCCGGCTTGATCCGCACGCGGGTGCCGGTTTCCAGCGGCATCGGGAAAAAAGCGGAGCCCGCGTGGCGGCCCGCGAAAGTTCTCGGCGGCATCGGCGTTGCTCCATGGGGCGTGGTCAATACGTCCACCGCCGGAGCGACCAACGTGTGGACGTGTTTCCGCAAGTCCATTTCCCTCGCGGAAAAACCCGCCAGCGCTCCCGCGCGCATCGCCGTGGATTCGAAATACTGGCTGTGGGTGAATGGCGAACTCGCCGTTTACGAAGGCGGCCTGAAACGCGGCCCGAATCCGCAGGACACCTACTACGATGTGGTCGATCTCGCACCCTATCTGCGGCAGGGGGAAAACACCATCGCCCTTCGCGCCTGGTTCTGGGGCAAGGAAGGATACTCGCACAAGAACAGCGGCAAGGCCGGCATGGTCTTCGACATGACGGCGGGCGGCACCCGCGTGCTTTCCGATGCTACCTGGAAAGCGGTCCGCCATCCGTCGTTCGGAAAGACCGGCGCGCCGCATCCGAATTACCGCCTGCCCGAGGAAAATATCCATTTCGACG
>JBIHZT010000277.1:0-5623 GCA_044240265.1 Luteolibacter sp.
GTTCCCTTTGTTGAGTTCTGTGGACAGGTTCAGGATGCAGCTCCGCTGGGTAAACAGGACGAAGTCAGCAAGACGGTCCGCGTCGGCTTTCACCGAAGCGCCCGAGGCGTTCATTGTTTTCATTATGGCTGGTTGTAGTGTTCATGTTTCGGGACATGTAAGGGGGCACAGCCATTGCAGAAGAAAAGCTACCCGGTTTCCCGGATAGTAATCAACTCCAAAATTTAATATTTATGACTGTGCCCGATTTCTCAGGCGGGACTTTTTGAAAATACATAAACCCGAGAGGTTTTGGAAGCAAAGAATTCCCGAAAAGTTAATTATTTTTTTGAACATTTTCAGAAGGGGGGTCTGCTGGCGGGAGCGGGGTTTCAGGCTCTGCTGGTGGCTCGACGGGCTTCGGCACATGCTGGGAATAGACCGCATCACCCACCTCGACCACGCCGGATTGGAGGTCGGCGGCGGCGAATTCTCCTAGCTTTTCGCCCGTGGTCCGCAAGTTGGCGGTCCGATCATCCAGACCTCGGGTGGTGAGAATCCGACCGGTTTCGATTTCCCACGGTCCATAGCTTTGAATCAGGACGAAGCGTTTGTCCGCCGGGACCGAGGCGATCCTGCCGACCAGTTTTGGCCCGGTCATCGGGTTTTTGGGTTTATCCTTGTCGGTTTTCTCCTGGGTGGAGGAGGCGCAAGCGGGGATGAGCAGGCAGCACAGCAGTAGGATACGACTCAGTTTCACGGCGTGACTTTGGTGCCGGGAACTTTGAAATGAAACCCGCGATTTTCAAGAAGGTAGCAGACGCACTTCGTCCGCCTGGATCAGGCGCTCAAGTCCGTCCGTAGTGCGCAGCAGAAGTTCGCCACCTGTGGCGATTCCCTCGACGAGTCCGGTCCGTGGGCCATTGGCGGTCGTCAGTGTGACCCGCTTACCTGTGAGAACGCAGCGCAGGCGGACGGCGGAAATCAACTCGTCGAAATCATGGTCGATCTGGCGTCGCCGGGCGGAAAATTTACGAATGATGGCTGCCAGCACCTCAGCGCGCGAAAATTTTTGCGTTGTTTCGATCTTCAGCGAGGTCGCGATTTCCGAAACTTCAGGTGGAAATCCGGTGGTGTTGACGTTCAAGCCGATGCCGACGACCGCGAAATCCGATCCAGCTTCGACTAGGATTCCCGCTACCTTGCGCTGGCCGATCCACACGTCGTTGGGCCATTTGATACCCGCTTGGCCGCCGCAAGCCTCGACCGCTTCAGCGACAGCAAGTCCCGCAGCGAGAGCGAGTCGCGGCCACAGGGCTTTGGATTCCTCCGGCCGCAGCAGGATGGAAAACGCCAGCGATTCCCCGGCTGGGGAAAACCACGCGGCTCCCCGGCGACCGCGGCCGGCGGTTTGGAGCTCGGCGAGTAAGACCAAGCCCTCGGCCGCTCCCGCTTGGGCGAGCGCGCGGACTTCGTCGTTGGTCGATTCCACCGACTCCCGGATGAGGAGGCGGAAGGGATCGGGGAAATCCGCGGCGGCGGTATTGAAATCCTCGCGGCTCATCGGATTTTAAAGAGGTTCGAAATCCAGGCCGATGTCGAGCGCCGGTGCGGAGTGGGTGAGGGCACCTACGGAAATGAAATCAACGCCGGTCGCGGCGATTTCCCGCAGAGTCGCCAGAGTGACGCCGCCGCTGGCTTCGAGCTGTGGCTTGCCACGCTCGCCGCGCAGTTCGACGGCTTCGCGGAGATCCGCGAGGCTCATGTTATCAAGCAGGATGTAATCGACTCCATCGAGAGCGAGAAAGGATTTTACCTGCTCCAGATGGTCGGCTTCGAGTTCCACTTCGACGTCCGGCTTGTCGGAACTCAGCCGGGAAATCGCCGCTTGGATCGCTTCGGCCCCGCCTTCGGCGACGAGGTGGTTGTCTTTCACCATCGCCCGGTCGTAGAGGCCGAGCCTGTGGTTGGTGCCGCCGCCGTCGAGCACGGCCTTTTTTTCCAACAACCGGTAGCCCGGCGTCGTCTTGCGGGTATCGAGGATCCGGGTGCGGGTGCCTTTCACCTGCTCGACGTAGAGCGCCGTCAAGGTCGCCACGCCGCTCAGGCGCTGGAGGAAATTCAGCGCCGTGCGCTCGGCGGTGAGGATGGATCGTGCGGAGCCTTCCACGCGGATCAACATGGCTCCGGCGCCCACGCGGCTGCCGTCGGCGATCAGGATTTCCACGTCCAAGTCGGGATCGACCTTCGAGAAGACCCGCGCCGCCAGCTCGACGCCGGAGACCACGCCATCCTTGCGCACCGCCACGAACGCGCGGGCACGGCGCTCCTCGGGGATGAAATAGCGGGATGTGACATCGCCGCCGCCGATGTCTTCGGCGAGCGCGAGGTCAATGAGTATGTCGGAGTGGTCGTTCATCGATAGGAACGGATAGTGGATGGCGGTTTTGAAAATTTCAACTTATTCGCCGATGACGCTCACCGCGATCTCCCGCCGGTGCGGATCGCGACGGTGCTCGAACAGGAAAATGCCCTGCCAGGTCCCCAGCGTCATCCGTCCGTCCATGATGGGGATCACCTCGCTCGTCCGCGTCAGCGCCATGCGGATGTGGCTCGGCATGTCGTCCGGGCCTTCCTGCGTGTGGATGAACCAAGGCGTGTTCTCGGGCACGAGCTTGTCGAAAAACACCTCCAAATCCCGCCGCGCGCTCGGATCTGCGTTTTCCATGATGACCAGGCTCGCGCTGGTGTGCTTCACGAAAACAGTGACAGTGCCGTTAGTGACGCCAGAGCGCGAGACGATCCCAGCCACCTCGCGGGTGATCTCGGTCGTTCCCTTGCCGTGGGTCCTGATGGAAAATGTCTCGGTGCGCGCGGTCATGATCGAGTCACCATCCGGATAGAACCCACTTGCCATGCGCCGCGCCCGATTCCATCGCCGCGTGCGCCTCGCGCAGATTCGCCGCGGAAATCCTGTCGAACCAACGCGTGCCGATCTTCGGAAATCCGCCCGCATCACAACGCCGCGAGACCTCCGCTAGAATCTCGCCCTGCCGGTGCATGTCCGCCGTTTGGAAGCGTGACCGCGTCATCATGTATTCCCACACGATCCGCGGGCTTTTCAGCCGGAACGGATTCCCGATGTGTACCGGATTCACTGTCTCCACGACCAGCCCCAGCGTGCCAAGCGGCGCCAGCAGATCCGCCGTCGTTTCCCAATAAAGCTCGGTGTCATAAAGATTCGCGATGTAGGGAAACTCCGAAATCCCCAGCGCCTCCGCCTGCGGCCGCAGTGGCTCGCGGTGGTTGATCACCTCATCCGAGCCCAACGATTCGCACCACGCCACCGTCTCCGGCCGCGAGGCCGTCGCCACTACCCGCAGCCCGGCCGAGCGGGCGAGGGGAATCACCGCCGAGCCCACGCCGCCAGCGCCATTGATGACTAGAAGCGCTTTTCCGCGGTCCGCCCCGTCCGGATCGATGCACATCCGTTCGAACAACAACTCCCACGCCGTCAGTGCCACCAACGGCACCGCCGCCGATTCTTCGAAGGTCCACGACGCCGGCTTCCTTGCCACCAACCGCGCGTCCACCGCTTGAAATTCCGCGTTGCTGCCCGCCCGCGTTACGTCGCCCGCATAGAAAACCTCGTCGCCCGGGGAAAATCCCGTCACCTCCGCGCCCACCGCCTCCACCACTCCCGCCGCGTCGAATCCCAGAATCCGCGGCGGATCCTGCCGCGCCTCGCCCAGAAGCTTCCGCACCTTCGTGTCCACCGGATTCACCGACACCGCCACCACCCGGACGAGCAAATCCCTCGCCCCCGGCACCGGCCGCTCCGCCTCGAAATCCACCAAACACCCCGCATCACTTGCCGGATAAAACTGTCGCGCGCCAATTGCCTTCATGGGGACCATTCTAATGCCAGCCCGCCCGCTCATGGCAACATCGGTTTCAGCCCGATCCACGCGCTACCCCACGTGATGATCCACGGCAGCGTCAGCAAGCTCAGCACCGTCGTCGCGATCACGATCTGCACCGCCACCGCCGGCCGGCCGGCGTAAAGTCGCGCCAGCATGATCGCCGTCATCCCCGCCGGCATCGCGGCCTGCACCACCAGCACCTGCCGTAGCTCCGTCGAGAGCGGGAGAAATTTCGCCGCACTCAGAATGACCAGCGGCGCCAGCGCCAGCCGCACCACCGCGCCGCCCGCGATCACCTTCCAACTCGGTTTTTCCGCTCCCACCAGGTCGATCATCGAGCAGCCCGTGATCAAAATCGCCACCGGGAAGGCCCCCACGCCGATCATCGACATCGCCTTCCGCCCCGCGCCCGCCACCTGGTCGTCCAGTCCGAGCGCCACCAGCGTCAGGCCGATGACCACTGCCACGATCGGCCCGTTCACCAGTCGCCGCCACGAGATCCCGCGCTCGCCGCTCATCATCATCACTCCCACCGACCACATCGCCGCCTCCACCCCGATGTTGTGCACGAAGAGCAGCGCCAGCGCCCCCGTGCCCCATAAAATCTCCACCACCGGAGCCGCCGTGAATCCGAAATTCTGACAACCCGAGCTCAGCGCGAAGGTCCTCATGCCCGTGCCTTTTTCCAACCCGATCAGCCGTCCCACCACCAGCCCGATGCCGATGCCCGCCATGATCAGCCCGAATCCGAGGAAAATCGACCACACCACCACCGAGCCACTCCTCAGCACCGCCGCGCCCAGGATCTTATCCAGGATGAAGCACGGCAGCATCACCGAGAACACCACCCGCATCACCCCCGCATCATGCTCCTGCCGGATCACCCCCGCCCGGCGCAGCACCGCGCCCGCGATGATCAACAAATACACCGGCAGCACCGATGCGATTACAGCCCCCGGCGAAATCACTGCCACAAGCTCCCGTCCCAGCCCCGCCCCTGCAAGTTCATAATCCGCCGGAATGAGCGCTTCGTCCCGGCGTGGCGGTCCTGCTTGCGAACCAGAAAGTCCGGCGGCTGATCTCCATCAGCCGCCGGTTCTTCCTCGAAGGCTTCCATTTCCTGCTACCAGCCCATGCCGCTGATGGCCTTGTATTGCAGGGATGTCTGGCCGTATTGGCCTTTCACGCGGGCCTTCACCCCGTCGAAGACGAACTTCAGCGTGGCCGGGCCGGTGCGGCATCCATCGCGCCTTCCAGGCAAAAGACCTGTCACTTTGTCATGCTCGTCGTTCGCACGGCACCGCCGTGCCCGCGGATCGTCCGAATCAGCCCTAATCCGCCATCGATCCGGAAACCACCGTTCACCGGTTCGCCCGGCACCGCCGCCCTGATATCAGCCGGGCCAACCCCACCCGCCGCCCAGCTCTGGAAACCACCTGATATACGCACCCTCCATTGGGAAAAACCTTGTCATTTCAAGGATCCGCAGCCCATTCTCCCCCCATGAAGGATGCTGGATATCACTTCCGGACATGCTACGAATAAATCCTATTTGGCAAAATGAAGAAGCTTCTCACCATCTCGATATCTGCAGTAATAATCTGCCTTATCGGTTTTTTCATGTTTGGCAGATCAAATCCGCCGGTAATTACTATTTCAAACAACTCAATCCATGTTCTAAAAGATGTGATTTTGATCGGCTCTAATTTTGAAAAGCACTT
>JBIHZT010000278.1:0-5622 GCA_044240265.1 Luteolibacter sp.
GAGACCATTTCGACAGGCACGAGCACCTCGCGGATGTATTCGGTCATCCCCTCCGCCTCGGCGGTGCGGGCGATGCGGTCACGGACTTTGCCTTCCTGGCCGGAGAGGACCTGGACGACGTACCACTGGTCGCGGAATGGTTTGGATTCTGACATGACGGGTCGGTCGGAGATTGGATTAAGCGGAGTCACTAACGAGTTAGTTGCCGAATTTGGAAAATAGATAGCCGACAAAATCATGGGCACCGCCCACGATCATCACGTCGAAAAAGTCCCAGAACTGCACAAAGCCCGCAAGCAGGACCATGGCGATGAGAACAACGATGGTCGAGTCGACGAGTTCCTTGTATTTCTTCAGTCCCTTGATTTTCGGGTCGGACTCCCACGGCCAGCTCGCTTTGCGAAGCTCGCCTTTTACTTCACCGAGGAAATTTGAGATTTTGGAAAACATGATGTCGCTTGACGCTGGAACTGAAATGGAAAATGGCACGGCAGGAGGGACTCGAACCCCCAACACTCGGTTTTGGAGACCGATGCTCTACCAATTGAACTACTGCCGTTTTGAGGCGATTCTGGGGCACCCCGTTTGAGCGAGGTGCCCCGAAACCTAGCGTTCAAACTCCCCCGGAATCGCGGGAGCTTGAAGCCTCGTTGCTAAAACTTACTTGATGATCTCACCCACGCGACCGGCACCGACGGTGCGGCCACCTTCGCGGATGGCGAAGCGCATGGTCTGCTCCATGGCGATCGGAGTGATAAGCTCGACTTCCAGGTTGATGTTGTCACCAGGCATCACCATTTCAACGCCTTCCGGAAGCTTGATGCTGCCGGTCACGTCGGTGGTGCGGAAATAAAACTGCGGACGATAGTTCGAGAAGAACGGGGTGTGGCGTCCACCTTCTTCTTTCGAAAGAACGTAGATCTCGGACTTGAAGATCGTGTGACCCTTGACGGTGCCTGGCTTGGCAACCACTTGGCCGCGCTCAACGTCGTTCTTTTTCAAGCCACGGACGAGGAGACCGACGTTGTCGCCGGCACGACCTTCGTCGAGCAGTTTGCGGAACATTTCGATGTCGGTGACGGTGGTCTTCTGAGTGTCGCGGATGCCGACGATCTCAACTTCTTCCATCTTCTTGACGATACCGCGCTCGACACGGCCGGTGAGGACGGTTCCACGACCTTCGATCGAGAACACGTCTTCCACTGGCATGAGGAAGGTTTTGTCAATTGGACGCTCAGGCTCGGGAATGTAGGAATCCACAGCGTCCATGAGTTTCATGATGTTTTCCATTTGAGCGGCGTCGCCATCGAGGGCAGCCTTGGCGGAACCCATGACGATTGGAATGTCGTCACCCGGGAATTCATACATGGAGAGGAGATCGCGGACTTCCATTTCGACGAGTTCGAGAAGCTCGGCATCGTCCACAAGGTCAACCTTGTTCATGAAAACGACGAGAGCAGGAACGCCAACCTGACGGGCAAGCAGAATGTGCTCGCGGGTCTGTGGCATCGGACCGTCCGCAGCGGAAACAACGAGGATGCCGCCGTCCATCTGGGCAGCACCGGTGATCATGTTTTTCACGTAGTCGGCGTGACCAGGGCAGTCAACGTGGGCGTAGTGCCGCTTGGCGGTCTCATATTCCACGTGAGCGGTGTTGATCGTGATGCCGCGCTCGCGCTCTTCGGGAGCGGCGTCGATGTCGGCGTAGCTCTTCTTTTGGGCGAGGCCTTTTTCAGCGAGCGTGTTGGTGATCGCCGCGGTGAGTGTGGTCTTGCCGTGGTCAACGTGACCGATAGTGCCGATGTTGACGTGGGGCTTGTTGCGCTGGAATGATTCTTTAGCCATGGTGGTTTGTTGTTCTGCTTGAGACGTTTGAGATTTTTCTAAGTTGCCCTGGAGCTCGCGGGGGGAATTGAACCCCCGACCTCATCCTTACCAAGGATGCGCTCTACCCCTGAGCTACGCGAGCAATCTGACATATGGTGCCCCCCCTTCAACCCGACAAAAACACCGCGGCTGATCCCGTTTGACGAGACTAGACGCGGCACCCCTGACTTGCTGTGGGGAAGAGCGGCGGGACCTTAACAAAGCCGATCACTCTGTCAAAAAAAATCTCGATGAAAAGAAAATTTATCCAAATCCCCTGAAAATGTAAGGATCAGGAGGCCGAAACATTTCCCTCGGGCACCATCATCGAGAGCCTGCGGATGGTCAAACAGGTGCCATTTTCCGAATCCACATCCACGATCACCCCGCACAACCTGACGGGGCCCTTCGCGATGGGAAAACGCGTGGGCATCCCGGATTTGAAGCGCCAGAGGACGGATTCGATGCTGCGACCGAGGATCGATTCCTCGGGCCCGCACATTCCCGCGTCGGTGAGATAGCCAGTCCCGCCAGGGAAAATATTCTCATCCGCCGTTTGCACGTGGGTGTGGGTGCCGACGACCAGCGAGACCTTGCCGTCGAGCATCCGGCCCATCGCGATCTTTTCACTCGTCGTTTCCGCATGGAAATCGAGCACGACGGCCATCACCCCGTCCGCCCGCAGACGCTCCGCTTCTTTCTCCACCGCGAGGTAAGGATTCTCCAGCGGCGGCTGGATGAACGAACGCCCCTGCGCCTGGATGACGCCCACCCTGCCCTTCGCCGTTTCCAACACCACGCTGCCCGCGCCCGGCGTGCCTTCCGGATAGTTCAGCGGACGCAGCAACCGCGGCTCCGTCGGGAAATAATCGACGATTTCCTGCTGGTCCCACACGTGGTCTCCGGTTGTGATCACCGCCGCACCGGCCCTGAGAAGGTCGATCGCGATTTTTGGCGTGATCCCCTTCCCGCCTGCCGAATTTTCACCATTTACGATGCAAAAATCGAGACCCTCCGACTGTTTAAGGAGCGGTAGCTGCTCGATCACCGCCTTGCGTCCCGGCTCGCCCACCACGTCACCGAGAAATAAAATACGAATTGCTGGCATAAATAATGAATTCCTGCGGGGAAGCTCCACATTCACCCGGATTCCGACAATCCAATTTCCTGAATGTCTCCATTCTTCAAACGCTACTTCCCGCTACTGCTTATCTTCGGACTCGCATGGATCATCTGCGCGCCCACCATTTTCCGGACTGACAAGCCGTCCCGATGGGAGCTCCGGAAGGACATTCGCCAGCCGGCAAAGCCAACGCCGCCCGCCCTCTCGATGCTCGCCGCACCACCGGACTGGAGCGCGCTGGAAATCTACCAGAACACCATCACCCGGGAGGAGTTCGAGCGGCTGCTCACCACCATTTTCACCACCGGCGATGCCTGGCGGAGCTGCATCGAAATCAGTGAAAACGAGGCTCGCATCCAAACCGGCAACTCCCCCGCAGACGCAATTTTCCACCTTCGCTTCGCCCTGGTGGAGCCCACCCCGCCCCGCCACTGGCGCTCCGCCAAAGAACTCCCGCCAACGATTCCGGAAAAGCCGCTCGCCGGGCTGAAAATCGCCATCGACCCCGGCCACATCGGCGGCGCGTGGGCGAAAATCGAAGAGCGCTGGTTCGTCGTCGGCACCGGCACTCCCGTTCACGAGGGCGACATGACCCTCCATGTCGGCAAGCTCCTTAAACCCCGGCTTGAAGCCCTCGGCGCAAGCGTTTCCCACGTTCGCGAAACACTCGAGCCCGTCACTCCGATCCGACCGGACGGTTTGCTTTCACTTACCGCCGATTCCGCGACCGGTTCTCCGCAAAAACTCGCCGAGCGCCTCTTTTACCGCACTGCGGAAATCCGCGCCCGCGCCGACCTCGTCAACACCACCCTCAAGCCCGACCTCGTCCTCTGCCTCCACTTCAACGCCGAGGCCTGGGGCGACCCGAACGCGCCCACCCTCATCGACCGCACCCACCTCCATCTTCTCCTCAACGGGGCATACACCGACGAAGAGGTCCTGCTCGCCGACCAACGTTTCGCCATGCTCCGGAAGCTCCTTCAGCGCACGCACCAGGAGGAAGCCCTCGTCGGCGCGACCGTGGCCGACACCTTTGCCGAAATCAGCGGCCTCCCACCCTACACTTACCCGCCGGAATCCAAAACCGTCCGGCCGCTTGGACACCCTTACCTCTGGGCGAGAAATCTCCTCGCCAACCGACTCTACGACTGCCCTGTCATTTTCATGGAACCCTACGTCATGAATTCCACCAGCGATCACGCCCGCATCCAGGCCGGCGACTACGAGGGCCTCCGCGAAATTTCCGGCAAACTCCAGCCCTCCATCTTCCGCGAATACGCCGATGCCCTCGCCGAGGGCCTCAGGAAATACTACACCAGTGCTCGTCCGGGCTTGCCAAGCCCGAGGTTTCCGAGTGAAAGCAATCGGCCGCCGACTGGTGGAAAAACAATTCTCTCTCAATGACCAGCCCCGCCAGCCAATCCCGTCTCAGCGCACAAGGATTCATCAACCATCATCGCAAGCTGGTCTTCGTCGTGATGTTGATCTCGCTCGTCGCCTACCTGTATTTTGTCCCGAACCCGCTGCCGCTACCCAATTTAGCGCTTCAGTGCTCCGAATTTGCGGGGATGCTGCTGATTTTCGCCGGCATCCTCGGGCGCATCCTGGCGACGATCTCCATCGGTGGCCACAAGGACAAAAAAATCATGAAAACCGAGCTGTATTCCGTTTGCCGCAATCCACTCTATTTCGCGTCGTTTCTCATGGCCATTGGCATCGGGCTGGTCTCGGGGCGCTTGGATTTCACGATGATCGTGATGACCGGCTATCTGGCGATTTTTTATCCGATGATGCGCAACGAGGCCAAACACCTCGGCAAGAATTTCCCGGACTTCGCCGAATATGAAGCGAAAGTTCCGCTTTTTTTCCCGAATTTCGGCCTTTGGGAAGAGCGCAAACACATCAACGTCAACTTCAGGCTGGTGAAGCGCACCTTGCTCGACGCCTCGCTCGCCCTGCTCGTCGTCCCGGTGATGATCCTGGTACGCGGATTCTTTTGAGCGCCTGATCTCCCATGCATTAAGGTCATTCAACTCCGGAAAACTTGCGGGACCCGATGGTGCAGGCCACACTCCGGCCATGAAACCTCTGCTTCAGCTCCTCCTGTCCTGCTTGCTGCCCGCCATTTCCCACGCGCAATCCTACGCCCCGGTCGAGGATCGCCCGCCCGCCCTCGCCCGCGAATTCCGCGGTGCGTGGATCGCCTGCATTTATAATATCGACTGGCCCAGCACCTCCGGCCTCAGCGCCGGCAGCCAGCAGGCCGAGATGCGCGGCATCCTCGATAAAATCGCCGCCTTGAAAATGAATGCCGTCGTTTTCCAAGTCCGCCCTCAGGGAGACGCCGTCTATTCCTCATCCATGGAACCATGGAGCCCCAGCTTGACCGGCACCATGGGCCGCTCACCCGGCTACGATCCCCTCGCCTTCTGCGTCAAGGAAGCCCACGCCCGCGGCATCGAGGTCCATGCGTGGTTCAATCCCTTCCGCGCGCTTTCCAACAATTCCCAGCAAGTCGCCACCAACCACGTCACCCGCACCGCGCCCGAGACGACCAAGAAATTCGGCACCATGACCTGGTGCGATCCCGCTTCTTCCGACACCCGCTCCCGCGCCCTCAATGTCATCCTCGA
>JBIHZT010000279.1:0-5604 GCA_044240265.1 Luteolibacter sp.
GTCGGCAGCAAAAGCCCGGCGGAAGTCGCGGGAATCAAGGAGGGCGATATTTTGCTGAAACTCAACGGCACCGTTTTGGAAAATCGCGAGCAGATGCAGGATTTGCTTAAGGAGCTGTCCGCGGGCGACGAGCTGACGCTGGACACGGAGCGTGGCGGGAAACCGAAAACCTTTACCCTCGAACTTGGTGAACGCTAACTGGATTTTATCGATCATTTCCGCCGGGCTGCTGCTTCCGGCGCTGGGGCAGCAGAGTTTGGAAACCGCCTTCCGGACGACGGGGACTGCGGTGGTGGCAGCTTTCGAGCCACAGCGGAAAGTGCTGCAAACTTCGAGCGCGGTGATGCTGGATGGGCGCAAGGAAATCGGCTACGGCGTGGTGATTTCCGAGGATGGGCTGATTCTGGCGAAGGCGAGCGAGGTGAACTCGGTGGCGGGCCTGGCGGTGACGGTGGACGAGACGAACTACCGCGAGGTGAAGGTGCTGGCGGTGGATCCGACGTGGGACGTGGCGCTTTTGAAGGTCGAGGCAAGCGGGCTGGTGCCGGTGGTTTACGCGGAGACAAGCGCGTTGCCGCAAGGCATGTGGGTGGTGGCGAATGGAGCGACGACGCGGACGACGCGGCGGCTACTGGCCGGGATCGTCAGTGCGAAGACCCGGGAAATCCCGGCTTCTGGCGGGGCCGCGCTGGGGGTGATTCTCAATCCGAAGGCGAAGGGACTCGAAATCGATGATGTGAATGAAAAGAGCGGCGCGAAGGAAGCGGGCCTGAGGAAGGGTGACGTGATTCTGGCGATCGAGGGCAAAAAGGTGAAGAAGATCGAGCAGATCGGTGAAATCCTTAAGGACCGGAAGGCGGGGAGCACGGTGAAGATGACCTTTCGCCGGGAGGGGCAGGAAATCACGGCGGACGTAAGGCTCGCGGCGCGAGGGGAAATGTTCACCGATCAAATGAACCGGAATGACCAGATGAGCGGCGATTTCTCGCCACGGCGCAGCGGATTTCCTCGCGTGATGCAGCATGACATTCTGGGCAGCCGACAGGTGCAGGGCGGGCCGTTGTTGGATCTCGACGGGAAGTGCGTCGGGATGAATATCGCACGGGCGAACCGGGCGGAGAGTTTCGCGATTCCAGTGGAGGATCTGAAGGAAATCGCCGCGCGACTGGTGAAGCAGGCGGGGCACTAATCAGCGGCTGACGGCGCGGTGGTTTTTGAAAATGGCGAGGGTGCGCTCGCGTTCGGTTTTGTGATCGACGCAGGGTAGGGGATAATCCGCGGCGAGCGGGCGTCCGTCTTTCGGTGCCTCGAGAAAGCGGGAGGGGTGGATTTTCGAGAGCTCGGGCACCCACTTTCTTGTATAGTTACCGTCCGGGTCGAATTTCGCGGTTTGTGACCAGGGATTCTGGATGCGGAAGTAAGGTGCCGCGTCGGCTCCGGTGCCGGCGGACCACTGCCAGCCGCCGTTGTTCGAGGCGATTTCCCCGTCCACGAGATTTTGCATGAACCAGGATTCGCCGAGTTTCCAGTCGATGTGCAGGTCCTTGGTGAGGAACATGGCGGTAATCATGCGGACGCGGTTGTGCATGAAGCCGGTGGCCTTGAGCTCGCGCATGCCGGCATCGACGATAGGGAATCCGGTGAGGCCGTTTTTCCATGCTTCGAAGGATTCCCCCGGTTCGTCCCAGGGAAGTCCACGCCAGTCGGCGTTGAACTCCTCGTCGAGCACGTTCGGGAAATGGTGCAGGATGGCGAAATAGAATTCGCGCCAGGCGAGCTCTTTAATGAAAACGTCGATCCCAGCGATTTCGGAAAGGCTGGCGGCGGCGCGGGCCTTCATGACGTCCGCATAGACCGTGCGGATGGAGACGAGGCCGTAGCGCAGGTCTTGGGAAATTCGGGAAGTGCCGTTTTCCGCCGGGAAATCACGTTTGGCGGCGTAGTTCTGGATTTTTCCGGCAATGGCGGACCTCAGGCGCTCACGGGCGGCACGTTCGCCGGGCTCGAGAAGCTGGGTGGTTGGAATCTTCCAACCCCAGACTTGAACGGTGGGAAGGGGGAGTGATTTCAGGTCCGCCGGGGTGTTCAGCGCCTTAGGCTTGGCGAGTGGGGACGGTTTCGGCAGGCCGAGCCAATTTCGGCTGTAAGGCGTGTAAACTCGATAGGGCAAGTCGCTCTGGGTAAGCACTTCTTCTGGTCCGTGCAGCGCGACGTCCGAGTGGACATGGCATCCGATTCCGAGTTCGGCACACATCGCCCGAACCTCGATTTCCACGGATTTCCCGAAAGGATCCGGGTCGGCATTGAAATGGACCGCTATCGCGCGGGCCTCTTGGATGAGCTTGCGGAGTTCATCGACCGCCTTGCCTTGGCGGATGATCAGACGGCCATCGATAGTTTCGAGATTTTTCGCTAGGGATTCCAGCGAGCCGCACAGGAAATGCTGGCGATTCGGCCCAGTCCAGTGGTGGGTTCCGCGCCAGTTGCTCAGGATATAAACAGGAACGACGGGGGTTCCGGGTTTCGCCGCGTGGCACAAGGCCGTGTTATCTGCGATGCGCAAATCGCGGCGAAACCAATGAATCACTGAAACTTTTTGATCGGGCATGGCCCAAGATGTCCTGCGGCTGAAACCGCGCAACACCGGAAAGGTTCAAGACTCCGGAATTCGGACCTCAGAATGCTTCAAGGAGGATTTTTTCGCCCTTCTTGATGGTGGTTGGGGTCAATTTTCCATCGACGCGTTTGGCACCTTCGATGAGAGTCTTGAGCTCAGCCAAGGTTTTCTCAGCAGCGGCGAGCGACTTCTTTCCGCCACCGAACTTCTTGTCAGGGAAGTACTTGGTGAAGGTGGTGCCGGCCCTGCTGATGCAGAGACGCCATCCTTCGAAGGCTGCGCTTTCGTAGGTGAATCGAGTCAGGTTTCGTTTGGATTTCATAGTTTATTGGTGGATTGCGCCCGCAGGATGCATATGACTGCTAGAAAATCCACCCCTATTTTTCGAAAATCCCGCCAAAATCGTGTTTTTTTCGTCGAAACGGCCGAAAAAAATGCTTTGCAAGCCGCCCAACCCGTCATTTAGTCACGCCCCCGCGGGCAATCGCTCCACGCCGTAGGTCCTCTGGGTCGCTTCTTTTCGGAGCTTCCCCGCCCGCAAGAGGGTAACCCGGCAACCAGAATACAACATGTCAGCAGTCAAACTTGCTCGTTTCGAGCTCCCTAACCGCCTCGTTCGCAACGAGGACACCGCCACCGATACCTACGCCCAATTCGTCGCCGAGCCATTCGAGCGTGGATACGGCCACACCATCGGCAACTCCCTCCGCCGCGTGCTCCTCTCCTCGTTGGAAGGCGCGTCCATCACTTCCGTCCGCATCGCCGGCGTGCAGCACGAATTCTCCAGCCTTCCCGGCGTGGTCGAAGATGTCACCGACATCGTGCTCAACCTGAAGAAGGTGAAATTCTCCCACAACGAGAAGGATCCCCGCATCCTCACCATCAAGGTGGAAAAAGAAGGCGTCGTCACCGCCGGTGACATCATGCCGGACCACATCTACGACATCGTCAACAAGGACCAGGTCATCTGCACCCTCGACAAGAAGGTGAAGTTCGACTGCGAGTTCGAAGTGCGCGTCGGCCGCGGTTTCTCCACCGGTGACGAAAACAAGCGCAAGGACCAGCCGATCGGCGTCATCGCCATCGACTCGATCTTCTCGCCGGTCACCCGCGTGAAATACTCCGTGGAATCCACCCGCGTCGGTCAGATGACCGAGTTCGACAAACTGATTCTTGATATCTGGACCGACGGCCGCATCACCCCGCAGGACGCGCTGCTCCAGGCATCCGCCATTCTCCGTCACCACCTCGACGTCTTCGTCAACTACGACGAAAACGCCGTGGACTTCGAAGAAGCGCCAGCAGAATCCAGCGAGGAGAACGCCACCCTCAAGAAACTTCTCAACATGTCGGTCAACGAAATCGAACTCTCGGTTCGTGCGGCCAACTGCCTCAACAACGCGAACATCACCTCGGTGGGACAACTCGCGATGAAGTCCGAAGCTGAGATGCTCAAGTATCGCAACTTCGGCAAAAAGTCCCTCAACGAAATCAAGGACAAACTCGTCGAACTCGGCCTCGGCCTCGGCATGTCCTTCGAATCCTCGCTGCTCTCCGGACCTGCCGCAGCCTCCCGTGGCCCACGCCTCGGTGCGGAAGACGAAGCACCAGTCGGCCTCGCCGATCTGATCGCTCAAAACCTCGACGACTAATCATTTAAATAGAAACGGAAGCAACCGATGAGACATCGCAGCAAAACAGTTAAACTCAAACGCAACGCCTCGCACCGCCGGGCGCTGCTCTCCAACCTCGCCATCAGCCTGATCGAGCACGGACGCATCAAAACCACCTTCGGCAAAGCCAAAGCGCTTCGTCCGGTCGCGGAAAAGCTGGTCACCCTCGCCAAGCGCGACGACCTGCACTCCCGCCGTCTGGCCATCGCCTTCCTTCATCAGAAGGATACCGTGCAGAAGCTTTTCTCCGAAATCGCTCCTGCCTCGAAGGATCGTCAAGGTGGCTATTGCCGCATCACCAAGCTCGGCGCCCGCATGAGCGACTCCGCACCGATGGCCATCATCGAGTGGGTCGACCGCGCCGCCGCCGCCGATGAAGCGCCTGTCGAGGAAGTCGCCGCCAAGGAGGAAGCTCCCGCGCCGAAGAAGAAGGTCGCCAAGAAGAAGGCTTCGGAAGCCGTCGTCGAAGTGGCTGGGGAGTAATTTCCTTCCAACATATTCCCTGAGCCGCCTGTGTGAAAGCGCAGGCGGCTTTTTTTACGCGCTTTTAGCGTCAATCGCGCCTCTCACGATGCTTGCCAGATGGTGACCTCGAACACCTTCCCCGATTCAGGAATCTGTCTCACATCTTCATCCAATCTCCTTCCGTAAATCCCGCGCACTCCAAATCAACCCTGCGGCCGCACTCCCCATTCCCCGCAATTTTCGCGCACCATCCTTGCGTTTCGGGCCGAATCGTTCCCGTGCGTTCGCAAACGCCTCGTTCACAAACTCCTTGCTGCCGATTACGGCTCCATCCGTGAAATAGTGTAGGCGGCAGCGTAACATTTTCGTCATTCCCAGGTCATTCAAAACCGTTTCGTTGTCTTCGCTTTCTAGCATCTCGGCGGTGTTCTTGGTGCTCTGACCAAAGCCCCGCACTGTCTTCGCCACCTCGGTCCGCATCGGTTTCCGGCCCAAGGCCAGTCCCATCAATCGCCGATACAAACGCGAGACATCACGCCACTTCTCCGCCTCGAAACCCACTCCCTGGTCACAAAAGTAAGTCCGCACCAGGGCCCTCTCGTGCTTTCTTGCCATTACCCTTCGCTCCGCCGCCCACGGCCTCACCATAGCTGCTCCAGCGATAATCTGCCGGATCTTTCACCATGCCTGCCCGCACCGGATTGAGATCGATATAAACCGAGATCGTCCTCGCCGCCACGCCGCTCTCCACGATCACACTCTTGAATCGCTCCTCCCACAAGGTTCCCGTGCGGGAATGAGTCCGGTTGAACCAGCGCGTGAAGCGGGTCAACAACCCCTTCATGAACT
>JBIHZT010000280.1:0-5594 GCA_044240265.1 Luteolibacter sp.
GGGTGCTAAGGAGCTCCGCCAAAAACTCTGCCAGGTGATCTCGATTTCACAGGTCGAGGATCTGGCGGCGATCTCGCTGGGGCAGGTCGAGCTGGCGGAGTTGTAGTCGGCGTGTTTCAAGCTGGGCAGGGTCGCACTGGCTTTTCCCGGCAGCAGCGCTTTGCCCCCAGCCCGCTAGATCTCGACTATCTCGGAATTACACCTTTCCGGGTCGCCTCTCAGTTGCATCTACGACCGGTCGGAGGACTCGAAGCCGCCAACGACAGCGGAGACCTCGTCTGTGCCGTTTAGTTGAACAGGCCAGGAGCGACGTGTGACGCGCACTTGTTTCACAATGCCGCCTCTTCCGCCTCTTCCACTTTGGCTTTCATTTCGCTGGCGATTCTGGAGACTCGCGTTCCGGTGAATATGAAAAACCCAGCATGCCCGTGGTTGCCCGAAGTGGGGGAAATCCTCGATTTCTCTATCACCCGCCGTCATGGAAATGCCAGGGGAACCGAGTTCTATCTGGACGCTCTGCGCTACGCCCAGTCCCAATGGCTCGCGGGCAAGCCGGCTCAGGCGATTCTCCAGCTCAACAAGGCCTGGATGGCGGACCTGTCTGACGATGATCCTGTGTTCCAAGTCCACCCTTCACCTTACCGCGCCCTTGTATGGATTCTCGAAACCGCCTCCACCCGCGATTGCGGCTATCTCGGAAATCCCGTCCGTCATTTTCAACACCTCGCCAGTCGCATGTCCGGTCCGCTGGCGGAAATCCGATCCTGGCGGGCGTGGTTGTGTTTTCATCTCGCCGAGCAGGTCCTCAACCCCGCCGAATACCCGCGGGACGGCGAACAAATCGCCCGCGAGGGGCTGTGGATTCCCAGTTTCCAGCGGGCGCGATCTGAGGTGCAATGTAGCGTCGCACTGTGAGCGTCGATGCCAATGGAAAGCGTGAAGACTCTTCATGGGCGTCGCAGCCTCAGGGCCAGTTAGCGACGGTCACAGACGCGCCGCTACAATGCCCCAAACCGCCGGTGACGGCGTTGATATTCCTGCACCGTTTCGAACAGATCCCCCTGGCGGAAATCCGGCCAGAATTTTTTGACGATGACGATCTCGGCGTAGCTAATTTGCCAGAGCAGGAAATTCGAAACGCGCATCTCGCCGGAGGTGCGGACGAGTAGATCGGGATCCGGGATGCCGGCGGTTTGAAGGCGCGAGGCGAAGAGCTCGGCGTCGATGTCGGCGGGTGAGATTTTTCCTTCGACCGCATCCGTCGCCAGCGAGCGGGCGGCGGTGACGATTTCCTCGCGGCCGCCGTAGGACAGGGCGAGAACCAATGTCATCGTGGTGTTGTTCGCGGTGCGGGCCTTGATGCGTTCGATCAGCGCGCGGGTCTTCGCTGGCAGCCGGTCGAGCTGACCGATGGCGAGAAGCCGGACGTTCTGTCGGTCCAGATCCTTGGCTTTTTCGTCGAGAAAGCGGTCCAGCAGGCTCATCAACGCGCCCACCTCGGTCGCCGGGCGGCTCCAGTTTTCCGAGGAAAACGCATAGAGCGTGAGGTATTCCACGCCGAGCTCGATGCACGCTTCCATCACTTCCCGCACCGATTCCGCGCCGGCGCGGTGGCCTTCCAGGCGGGGCAGACCGCGCTCCTTGGCCCAGCGGCCGTTGCCATCCATGATGATGGCGACGTGGCGGGGGATTTCCGGGTGAGTGGCCATGGGAGAAATAGGTCCTATAGGGCTTATAAGACCTATTGCACCACCAATGTTTGCACCCGGTCCGGACCGACTCCGACAAACGCGATCGGCGCGTCGCAGAGTTCGGAGAGACGGGCCAGGTAGGCTTTTGCCTGAGCGGGGAGCTGTGCGAATTCCGTGCAAGCGGTGGTGTCCGACTTCCAGCCGGGAAGCGTTTCGTACACTGGCACCGCCTTGTCCCACGCCTTGCGGTCGGCGGGTGGAAGTGTGTGGATGGTGCCGTCGATGTCGTAGCCGGAGCAGATTTGCAGCGTCTCGTATTCGTCGAGTCCATCGACGTTGGTCACTGCGAGACCGGTCACGCCGTTCACCATGCAGGCGAAGCGGAGCAGCACGGTGTCCAGCCAGCCACAGCCGCGCGGGCGGCCGGAGACCACACCGAATTCACGACCGAGGCCGTGCAGGTATTCAGAGAGACCTTCATCGACGGTGGGGAAGGGGCCTGAGCCGACGCGGGTGGTGTAGGCCTTGCAAACGCCGATGACGCGCCCGATGGCGTTAGGTGGCAGGCCCGAGCCGGTGCAGGAGCCGCCGGAGGTGGTGTTGGACGAGGTGACAAACGGATAGGTGCCGTAGTCGATGTCGAGCAAGGTTCCCTGGGCCCCTTCGAACAGGATGGATTTTTCCGACTTCCACGCGGCGTGGAGCACGGGAATCGTATTGGTGACGTGCGGACGGAGACGGGCGAAGGCGGTGTAGATTTCCTTCAGCACTTCATCCGCGGTGAACTGCGGGAGATCGTATTTCGCGAGGATTTCGTTCACCTCGACGAGCCGCCGGGTGACTTGCTCGCGGGTGAAATCCTCGTCCAACAGATCGGCGATGCGGAGGCCGCAGCGGTTCACCTTGTCGGAGTAAGTCGGGCCGATGCCACGCTTGGTGGTGCCGATTTTCTGGTCTCCGAGGGCGATTTCGCGGGCTGCGTCCAGTTCCTTGTGGAAGGGGAAAACAACGTGGGCGCGGTCCGAGATGAGCAGTTTGTCGGGAGTGACGGAGACGCCGAGCGCTTCGTTGCGCTCGATTTCCGCGACCAGGCCGGTGGGATCGACGACCACGCCGTTGCCGATGATGTTGATTTTCCCGTCCCAGATGATGCCGGACGGAAGGAGGTTCAAAATATAACGCACGCCTTTCGCGATGACCGTGTGGCCGGCATTATTGCCGCCTTGACCGCGCACGACGATGTCCGCGCCTTCCGTGAGGTAATCGACGATCTTGCCTTTGCCTTCATCGCCCCATTGGAGGCCAACAATAATAGTATTCATTTTTTAGTTTGAAACAAATCAGTCGGATCTGACCGATCAGACGGATGCTTTGGATTGATCAATCAGATCCGCGAACTCCTCGAAGAAGTAGGCGGCATCATTCGGCCCCGGGGCGGCTTCCGGGTGGTATTGCACGCTGAAGACCGGAAAATCGCGGTGGCGCATGCCCTCGACGGTGTTGTCGTTGAGGTTGATGTGGGTGACTTCGACTTCCGGCGGCAGGGAATCCGGATCGACGGCGAATCCGTGGTTCTGCGAGGTGATGGAAATTTTCCCGGTGCGCAGGTCCTTGACCGGTTGGTTGCCGCCGCGGTGGCCGAATTTCAGCTTGAAGGTCGTGCCGCCGAAGGCGTGGGCGAGGATCTGGTTGCCGAGACAGATGCCGAAAATCGGCAGCTTGCCGATGAGCGCGCCGATTTCCTGGTGGATGTAGCCGAGCGCGGCCGGATCGCCGGGACCGTTGGAGAGGAAGACACCGTCGGGATTTTTCGCCAGCACTTCGGCGGCGGTGGTGCGGGAATTGACGACTTCGACCTCGAAGCCGGCCTGGCGCAGGCGGCGCAGGATGTTGTATTTTAGCCCGAAATCATAGGCGACGATGCGGTGGCGCACGGGCGGCAGCTCGATGTGGTAGCCTTCCTTTTTGCACATCACGTTCGGCAGCGTCCATTCGCGGGACTCTTCGGTCCAAAGGTAGGCTTCCGGCGTGGAAACTTCCTTCACGTAGTCCATGCCTTCCATCGAGGGCGAGGCTTTGGCGGCGGCGATGGCGGCCTCGGCGTCCAGTTCGGTAGTGACGCAGGCGCGCATGGCACCGAGCGAGCGGAGATGCTTGGTGAGGGCGCGGGTGTCTATGCCCTCGATGCCGAGAATGTTGTTTTCCAACAAATACGCGGAAAGCGGCTGCGTGGAGCGCCAGTTCGACGGCACTTCGCAGAGCTCGCCGATGACAAACGCCCGGATGTGTGGTCCGGCGGATTCGGCGTCTTCCGGGTTGATCCCGTAATTCCCGATCTGCGGGTAGGTCATCGCGACGATCTGGCCACGGTAGGAGGGATCGGTGATCACCTCCTGGTAACCTGTCATCGAGGTGTTGAAACAAATTTCTCCGGTGGTGGTTCCGGTGGCTCCGAAGGCAGTTCCTTCGAAACAGCGTCCATCTTCAAGGGCTAGAATGGCAGTAATCGGCACGGCGGCGGCAAACTAGGCAGCCGCTCCGGGCGATGCAAGCGAATGCTCATTCTCTTGCACGGCTATCGATGAGAATCGTGACCGGGCCGTCGTTTATGAGTGCTACTTTCATGTCAGCCCCGAAAATCCCGCGGCCCACCGGTTTGCCGAGTTCTCCCTCCAGGCAGGCACAGAATTCCTCATAAAGCGGCTCGGAAATCCCCGGAACCGCCGCCCGCAGGAAGGACGGGCGGTTGCCCTTTTTCGTCGAGGCATGCAGAGTGAACTGGCTCACGACGATGATTTCTCCGCCCGATTCCACCACCGACCGGTTCATTTTCCCCTCTTCATCGGCGAAAATCCGCAGCCGCGCGACCTTGGCGCTGAGCCAGGAAACATCCTCCGCCGCGTCGCCATCCTCCACGCCGAGCAGGATCAGCAGCCCTGATTGGATTCGGGAAACGGTCGTGCCATCGATTTCGACGGACGCCTCTTGGACGCGTTGGATCACGGCTCGCATGTCGCGGTGGGAATATCCGGACCCGTCGCGGATTTCCACCCCCGTTTTTTGCAACTCCGGCCTTTGATTCGGCGGGGGCATGCGGACACTCGTCTCCAGTTGCATGACGCGCCTCCCTGCATGGCTGGAAAATTACCGGACACTCCCGAGGTGCGTCCTGCTTTTTGTCGCGGGCCAATTCCTCATCAATCTGATCAACTCCGCGCAGTTTCTCCTGCTCAATCTCTTCCTGAAATCACGCGGTCTCGATGATCCGGAAATCGCCGCGCTCGGTTCCCAGCGCTTTCTCGCCACCCTCTTCCTCGCGCTGCCCGCCGGCCTCTGGCTACGGGGGAAACCGCTGCGCAAGCCGCTCGTCGTCGGTGCGGTGTTGTTTCCGCTGATGGCGCTCGCCTCGTTGCAGACGGTGCAAACGGGCCATCTGTCGGCGGCGTCGTTCTGTTATCTCGGCATGGGCTTCGCCGGGCTCATCCTCAACATCGCCGGCATGCCGATGCTGCTGCGGCTCGCTCCACCGGGGAAATCGAGCGAATCCGTCAGCCTGCTCTTCGCCACCTGGGGAGCGGCCAGCATCTGCGGCGGCGTCTTGTCCACCGTGGTCCAGAGCATCGGCCATCTCGACATCGGAGGCTATACCATCGTTCTCGATGAATACGCCACGCTGCTCATTCTGACGCTCTGCGGCCTGGGCGCGCCTTTCATTTACGCGTCCCTCCCCGATCCGGTCCCGGTGGTGAAATCGACCCGCCACTGGCTGCACGTCCATCGCGAGGATTTCCCCGTGCTGCTGCGCGCGATGCTGCCCACGCTCTGCATCGCGACCGGAGCCGGGCTGAGCATCCAGTTCCTCAACCTGTTTTTCAGCAATGTCTATCAACTCGATCCCGCCCG
>JBIHZT010000281.1:0-5558 GCA_044240265.1 Luteolibacter sp.
CGCCTGGAGTTATCTGGCGCTGATGAGCGTGGAGTTTTTTTGCCGGGACTGGTTGAAGAAGCGGCCGGTGGTCTATCTGGTCAGCCACATGGGGATCATGCCACTGGTGGATTTCTTCGGCACGGCTTGTGAGTGGCTGCCGCGCGGGTCGTCGGCACCGGCGGGGCTGGGGTGGTTTCTAGCAGCGAGTTTTTTCAACGGCATCGTGATCGAAATCGGCCGCAAGCTGCGGCAGCCGGCGGACGAGGAGGAGGGGGTGGAAACTTACAGCCGCCTGTGGGGCCGGCGCGGCGGCGCGGCGGTGTGGGCGGGGGCGCTCGTCGCGACCTTGACTTGCGCGGCCATGGCGGCGGTGGTGATCGGCTTCGCGGTGCCGGTCGTCGTGGCTCTTGGCTTGGTGATGGCCGCGGTGCTGCCCGGTTATTGCCGCGGATCGCTTGCCGGCGGGAAGCTGGAAACGCTTTCCGCGGTGTGGACGCTGACGCTCTATCTGATGCTTGGGCTGGTGCCGCTGGCGATCAGATGACGCCGTGTTTTTTCAGAAACGGAACAAGCTCGTCGACGCCGAAGTCGGCGAGCACGGTGCCGTGCCAGTCCATGGTGGGTGCCTTGGACTGGCCGGAGAGCTCGACCATTTCGCGCATGGCGTCGCGGTTGCCGGAGACGACAATCGTTTGGACCGCGATGTTTTTGCGGTCGAGGTAATCGACGACTTCGTCGCACCAAGGGCAGCCGGGTTTGATGTAGAGGATGGGAAGGGACATGGGTGGGAAATTTAGGATTTCATTTCCAGCCACCGCCGAGGGCGCGGTAGGCCTGGACGACGGCGCGGAGGCGGTTGCTGCGGGCGTCGGCGAGATCGAGCTCGGAGGCGAAGAGTTCCCGCTCGGAGTCGAGCACTTCGAGATAACTGGATGCGCCACCTTGGAAGCGGTCGAGGGCGATGACGGAAACGCTCTTCTGGGAGGCGACGAGCTTGGTGTTCTCGCTGATGATCTCGCCGGTCTTCTGATAGGCGTTGAGCGAGTCGGCGGTTTCCCGGAAGGCCTGCTGGACTGCCTTCTGATAGCTGGCGAGGGCGATCTTGGCGCGGGCCTGGGCTTCCTTGACGCGGAACCCGGAGCGCCCGGCGTCGAAGATGGGGCCGGTGAGTTGGGGGCCGATGGAGTAGGCGGCGGATCCGCCCTGGAGCAGCTTGCTGAAGTCCGAGCTGATCACGCCGCCCTGGCCGGTGAGGGACAGGCTGGGAAAGCGCAGGGCCTCGGCGACGCCGATGTCCGCGGTGGCGGCTTGGAAGGACTGGTCGGCGGCGGCGATGTCGGGGCGGCGCGCCATCATGGACGACGGCAGGCCGCCGGCGATGCGGAAGGCGGCGTCCAGCTTGTCGAGGCTGCCGCCGCGGAGGATGTTTCCGGGGTATTCGCCGAGTAGCGAGCGGATTTCGTTTTCCTTCTCGGCGATGGAGCGCTCGGTGGTGGGGATGAGGACCTGCGCCTGTGACAGCAAGGCCTCGGCCTGGCCGACTTCGAGATCCGAGCTGACGCCGCCGTCCCTGCGGGCAGTGACGAGATCGAGCGAGCCCTTGCGATTTTCCGCGGTGCGGCGGGAAATGGCGAGGCGCTCGTCGAGGTTCTGGAGGTCGATGTAGGCGCTGGCGACGGCGGCGACGAGCGAGGTCTGAACGGCGTCGCGCTGGTATTCACTTTCCAGCAGGCGGGCGCGGGCGGCCTGGTTGTCGCGGGCGATGCCGCCCCAAAGGTCAAGCTCCCAACTGAGGAAGCCGGTGAGATTGTAGGACGCGGAACTGCGGTCGCCGCCGGAGGATCTGCCGCCGGAGGATCCGCCGCCGGTGTTGCGCGAGCTGCCGTTGGCGGTGGCGGCGGCGTTTCCGTCCAGCGTGGGGAACCAGTTGGAGCGGGCGGTCGCGGCACGGGCGCGGGCTTCCTCGATGCGGTAGGTGGCGGCTACGAGGTCCGGGTTGTTTTGAAGCGCGCGGGTGATGAGGTTCCGGAGGGTGGAGTCGGAAAAAACCTTGCGCCAGGATTTGTCGCCGAACGAGGCGCCGTGAGGCGCGGTGTCGCCGCGGAAAGAGGCGGGGATTTTCACGTCAGGCGTTCCCGGATCCGGCCCGAGCATGCAGGAGCTGACGAGAATGACGCCGGGTAGGATGAAAATCGGTCGCATGGGGATCTGGATTCAGGGACGATGGATACGGTCAGCACGACGGGTATGACTGGATCGTCGGGAACGCGCGGACAGGCTATTGAAAACCCGGGAGTGAGGGCGAGAATGATTTTTCAGCGGAATGTGTAAACTTCCGCACATGGGGGCGGATCCGGGCACATCGGTAACGTCGTGTTTTTTTGAATAACTCATTCGCGATTGATTTCACCATTTGTAAATTGGCGATCCGGTCCGATTTTTGGTGTGTCGAATTTGGTGATTGCCAATCGGCTGGACATAAAGATAGTCAGGCTATCTTGATTAAAGCGATTAAAGATTCGAGGCCACGATTTGGCACTGCGTATGCTGGCGACGGGCTGGTGTCACGCACCCCAACACCCGTCAAAATACCCAATACCCCCAGCCATCACGATGATTCATCGCACCGAGGAAGGTCAGTCAGCATTGTTTGAAGAAACTCCAGAGACCGGAGCCAGCCCCCGAAAAAAGCGAGCTGGCGGCGATTCCCCAAAACCGACGGATTTAGGCCTCACGGCCCCTTCCCAACTCGCCAAAAACTACGTACTGGACACCAATGTCCTCCTGCACGACCCGGCCGCCCTTGAGCGATTCAAGGAAAACCACCTATGCATCCTCGTCGATGTGCTGTCGGAGCTGGACCGCTTCAAATCCGAGCAAACCGAGCGCGGGGCCAACGCCCGCCGCGTCCACCGCCGGCTCACCGAGATGTTCACCAACTCGGAAAAGGTCACCCACGGCGTTACCACTGAAGGCGGCGGCACCGTGCGCCTCGTCATTTATGATCCCAGCAGTTGCCCGAAAAACTCGGACATCCTTGATCGCTTTCACCGGATCTTTCCGGATCGCGAGCGGGTGGACCACCGCATTCTCGCTGCATGCCTGCTGCTTATGCAGCACAACAAGGCTCCCGTCGTCCTCGTGACCAAGGACATCAACATGCAGCTCAAGGCTCGTGCCGTCGGCATCGACTGCCAGGATTACCTCAATGACAAGGTTGATGCCCGCGAGGTATCGAACTACGAGGTCCGCCGGATCGAGGTCGATCCGAGCGAGCTCCACCGCTTCGCCAGCACCGGCGACCTTCCCATTTCCGAGGACCGCATCGTCGGCGTGGCCGTCAACGAGTACGTCCTGCTAGGTGCCGGGGAAAAACAAACCATCCCTGCCCGCCTCTCGCACGACGGACGCTTTGTCCGCCTCAACATCCCCGAGGTTTTGAAAATCCCGGACGGCCAGTCGCTCAAGCCGCTCAACCTTGGCCAACGCTGTCTCATCGACGCGCTGCTCAACCCGGACATCTCGCTCGTCACTTGTTATGGTCATGCCGGGACCGGCAAGACCCTGGTTGCCGTCGCCGCCGGTCTGCATGAAATGTTCAACCGGAAATACAATGGCATCACTGTCAGCCGTCCGGTCGTGGCGATGGGAGACCAGCTCGGGTTCCTGCCTGGCTCGCTCGACGAGAAGATGCGCCCTTGGCTTCAGCCGATCCACGACGCGCTCGATCTCCTCATGCGTCCCACCACCCCGCTCGGCCCACGCCGCAAGCAGCAGAAACCCAGCGGTGCCAGCGGCGTGCCGCCTACCATCAAGAAACCTTACGAACTTCTGATGGAGCAGGGTATCCTGGAAATCGAAGCCCTGTGCTACATCCGCGGCCGTTCGATTCCTAACCGCTTCTTCATCCTCGATGAGGCCCAACAGCTCACGCCGCAGGAGGCGAAAACCATCGTCACCCGCATGTCGCGCGACTCCAAGCTCGTGCTCGTCGGTGACCCCGCGCAAATCGACAATCCGTATGTGGACAGCCGCAGTAATGGTTTGGTTTACACCCGGAACCGCCTCAAGGGTCAGCCTTTCGTTGCTCACATCGCCCTCAATCGCGGCGAGCGCTCCGAACTGGCAGAAGCTGGCGCGCAGTTGATGTAAAGTGTCTCGAATGCATCAAGCCTTCCGGCGGCATCACCGCCAGGAAAGGCAACCTCGGACCCATGACCGCCATCCCGCGTGGAACCGGCGAAAAGGTAGAGTGTTGGCGGGCTGGTCTTCACAGACTGTTTCTTGATGACTTCTTGCAACGGGCAGAAAGCGGACTCTATCAGATTTGAGGCGTCGGGAAAGAGAATGCCCGAAAAGGCTGGGATTCCAAGGACTGAATTGGAGGCATGGAGCGGTGGTGACGGGGTAGCTGGAACGGACTGTAAGAGAGAAAGAGGGCAAGTGTTCCACCAAAAGTCCAGCTTATGGAAACGGACTCAAACTCCCACCCGGAGATCCCGAACGCTCCACAGAAATCCCTTCGCGTCCCTGCCGCTGCCTTTCATAGTCCGGGCGCCGTCTTTGCGTTTCGGGCCGAATCGATCGCGCGCACTGGCAAACGCGTCGTTCACGAACTCCTTGCTCCCGATCACTGCGCCATCCGTGAAATAGCGGATCCGGCAACGCAGCATCTTTGCGATTCCAAGATCCTTCAACACGGTTTCGTTGTCTTCGCTTTCCAACATCTCCGCCGTGTTCTTGGTCACTGTAGCGGCGGTCTGTGACCGTCGCTGGCTTTCTGCACACCCGGGCTTTTTGCCGAGGGCAAGACCCATCAAGCGCCGATACAATCGCGAAACCTCCTCCCATTTCTCAGCGTAGAAACCAACACCCTGGTCGCAGAAATACGCACGCACCAGGCCCTCACGCGCCTTTTTGCCATTGCCCTTCTTTCCGCCGCCCACCGCTTCCCCATAACTGCTCCATCGATAATCCGCCGGATCCTGCACCATGCCAGCGCGCACCGGATTCAAGTCGATGTAGGCAGACATGGTCCGTGCGGCCACGCCGTCTTCCACAATCACGCTCTTGAAGCGATCCTCCCACAAGGTTCCCGAGCGCGAATGCGCGCGGTTGAACCACTGGGTAAAGCGTTGCAGCAGTCCCTTCATGAACTCGCCCAGGTCCTGCATGCGGTAGGAGAAACGCCGGTGAATCGCCTCCACCGCTTCGCCCACGCCAACTTCGTTTGTATAAACCGTCGTCCTGGCATCCGCCAACTCCTTCGCCACCCCGGCCACAAACGCTTCGGTGTAGAGTGCCGACAAGCGCTTCAAAAGCTCCTGATCCGAAAGCCCATTCTCCGCCATCGACGGAACCTCCAGCAAAAGATGAAAGTGGTTGTCCATCAGGCAGTAGGAAAGCACCCGGCAGCCCGTGAAGTTCTCCTGCATGCGCATCAAGGCGCGGAATTTCTCCTTTTCCTCCGTCCCCAGCACAAACCGCCGGTCCACCACACGCGAAATCACGTGGTAAAGAACCGGTTTCCCGGAGGATTTCCGCCACTCGGCCAGCCATCGCGCCTTTCTCATGGG
>JBIHZT010000282.1:0-5515 GCA_044240265.1 Luteolibacter sp.
GTAGCGCGAAGCCGCCGTGTTGGGCGAAATCGCGAGAGTTTCGGAAATTTGCAAAAACGTCAGCCCGCCCCAGAATTTCATCACCACGACTTCCCGCAGTTTCTGGCTGAGCTTCTGGACGGCCTCCCGCAGTATCACGGCTTCCTCGTCTTCTTCGAGCACCGGATCCAGCCAAACGTCCTGAAAATCATTGAGATAGATCACCGACTCCTCGCGCTTCCGGCGGCGCGACTCACTGCGGTGGTGATTCAGTCCGCAGAAGCGGATGGTGGAAAACACCAACGGCAGGTCCGGCGGAGCATGGCCTTTTTCCGCCTGGTGATGCCACATCCGCAGAATGGCCTCCTGCACGAGATCCTCCGCATCCTGGCGGGAATTGCTCCAGCCGCGGGCGAAGAGAAGCAGCCGCGGACCGTTCTCGGCCAGCCACTGTTTCCATGCGTTTGCGGGAGAATCCATCGTTCAGGAAAGGAAATGCCCCTCGCGGAGGCTTTTGTCTGAAAAATCGAACTCAATCGATAAACCGGATTTTCCCGGGGACCGGCGTGCGGCCCATCGCCATTTCTGCGTGCTGTTCGTCGGTGCAGGACGAGTTGATCGGCGCGTCCGGCGCGGCGTCGCTGGCTTCGAAATAGCCGTTCTCCAGCATCCATTTTTCCACTTCCTCACCGGAAATGTCGGGCAGCATGTGACCATCGATCTCGACGCACGGCGAGAGCGACTGGCCGCTGCGCTGCTCCATTTCCCAGCGGAACGCGGGATTCTTGATGATGTCCTTCTCGTCGTAGGGCAGCTCGTATTTCCGCATGATCGCGCGGACGCCTTCGCTCCAGCCGCAGAAGGTTTTGAGATAGGCGGTGATTTTCGGTGATTTCGTTTCGGGCATGTCGGTGAATGGTTGGGGGCAGGATAAGTCGGTCGGCGGAAATCGCAAGCGCCGTGGTTTGGGCGTTTCCGGGTCGCACCGGAATTGGTTAAACCGTCGCTTGCCTTGGGAAATAACGCACGTTCGGAAAGTCTTTGAAATGCTCGTCCTGCGTCCAGAGCGTGGCTTCGTGGCGCATCGCCGTCGCGTAAATGATGCTGTCTGCCAGCGGCAGCGGGTGGCGCGCAGCCTCCAATGCCAGCGCACAGTCGAGGTCGATCAGTTGACCACCCTGCATCATGCTGGCGACTTGGAGCGCGTCATCCTCGCCGCGCTCTCGCAGAACCTTCTTAAACACCTCGTAAATGGAAATGACCGGCACAATCAGGTTCTCGGCGTCCTCAATGGCGGACGCAAACAACGGAGCGCGCTCGCTGTCCGTGAGGTATTCGAGCCAGCCAGACGAATCGACAACATTGGCGGTGCTCACAAACGATCATCCTCCCGTTCGATGGTCGTGTCCATCCCACGGAGGAAGCCGCGCATCTGTTGAACCGGGCGAACCGGAATAAACTCCACTCTGTCGGCGTAGCGCAAAACACGGAGCTTCTCGCCTGCCGTGAGATGCAAAGCCTTCCGAATGGACTGAGGAATGACGACCTGAAATTTGGGTGAAAGAGTGACGGTTTCCATATCGATACCCATAGCGTAGAACGATTGCCCTATCGATGCAAGCGCGCACCGGGGTGGGGCAAATTAACCACCGCTCATCCTCGCGGGGTCGAGCAAACCGGCGAGTTCCTCCGCCGTAAGCCCGAGTTCATCCAGTCGGTCTTCACAAATCTCCCTCACCGTCCTCCCGCTGGCGACGGATTCCTTGGCGATGGCGGAGGCGCGGTCGTAGCCGATGCGCGGGGCGAGGGCGGTGACCATCGAGAGCGAGAGTTCGATGAGTTCGTTACAGCGTTTTTCATTCGCCTCGATGCCAACCACACAGCGTTCGCGAAAAGCGTCCGCCACATTGGCTAATAAACTGATGGATTCCAACAGACAGGTCCCCAGCAACGGCATCGAGACGTTGAGTTCGAGAAATCCGCCAACGCCGCACCAGGCGACGGTGGTTTGGTTTCCGGCGACGCGGGCGGCGACCATCGTGACAGACTCGGACATCACCGGATTGACCTTGCCCGGCATGATCGACGAGCCGGGCTGGGTGGCGGGTAGGCGGAGCTCGCCGATGCCACAACGCGGGCCGGATCCTAGCAGCCGGATGTCACTGGCGATCTTGTGAAGCGAAACGGCGATGGTCGCGAGCTGTCCGTGCGCTTCCACGCAGCCGTCCTTGGACGCTTGTGCTTCGAAGTGATTCTCCGCCTCGCGGAAGTGAATCCCGGTGATCTCCGCCAGACGGGCGATGGTGAGTCGGGCGAAATCCGGATGCGCATTGAGTCCGGTGCCGACCGCCGTGCCGCCGAGCGGGAGCTCCAACAGCGCCTCCACCGCGTGCGTCGCCCGTGCCGCGCCTTTTCCAGCTTGCCGCGCCCAACCACCGAATTCCTGACCTAACCGCACCGGCGTGGCGTCCATCAGATGCGTGCGTCCGATCTTCAGGACCTCACGAAATGCATGGGCCTTGTCGTCCAGCGCGACCGCGAGCTCCGCCAGCGCGGGAACCAGCCGTTGCCGGATCTCCAGCGCCGCCGCGAGGTGGATGGCGGTGGGAAACGTGTCGTTGGACGATTGGCCGAGATTGACGTGGTCGTTCGGATGAACGGGCGGTCCGCAGAGGGTGGCGATGACCTCGTTGACGTTGGTGTTAGTCGAGGTGCCGGAGCCGGTTTGATAGACGTCCACCGGAAACTGCGAGTCGTGTTTCCCGGCGGCGATTTCTCCAGCAGCGGCCGCAATTTTTCCTGCCAGCTCCGTGTCGAGCAGGCCGAGTTCCGCGTTGGTGAGCACGGCGGCTTGTTTGATCAGTCCGTAGGCGTGGATGATAGACAATGGCAGGCGGTTGCCGGAGATCGGAAAGTTCAGCACCGCCCGCTGGGTGGAGGCGCCGTAGAGAGCGTCGGCGGGGACTTCCATGTCGCCCATGGAATCGTGTTCGGTGCGGGTCGTTTTCATGTCAATGGTCGGGGAGTTTCAAACGGGAAGCCCGTTTGTAGAAAACATCGAGGTTCCCGCCACAATCCGCCAGCAGTTTTTGAAACGGCGGCATCTGGTCGGCATAGAGCTTGAGCGAGACGATGTGGCCGTTGTTGATGTCCTCGTGGAGCCACGATTCCAGTCCGCGCCCACCCCAACGGCGGCGCAGTTCGCGGAACTGATCGCACAGTTTGGCGAGGATTTCCGCTTTTTCCTTCCGCATCACCGGCGCGGGTTGGGCCGACGCATAGAGCGCTTCGAGTCTCCAGCGCGAGCGGTCGATCTCCCCATAAAACTCGCGGCGGCGGATCAGGCGTCCCTCGTATTTCCGCAAATCCGCCAGCCGACCTTCGTGTTTTAGCCAGCGCTTCACGCCTTCTTCGGCCACCGTGTTGGCGAGCGATTCGTTGAAAACCGTGTCGCCCCGGCGGAAAACTTTGCGGTGGGTGAGCTCGTGGAAAATCGTCTCCGCCAGATCGATGTCCGGGTAATCGACGAAGGTGTTGAGCACCGGATCGTGAAACCAGCCGAGCGTGGAATAGGCGTCCACATCGCCGACGAAAACGTCGTATCCCTCGGTCCTGAGCTGCCCGGCCAGAGCGCCGGTGTCCTGCTCGCGAAAATATCCGCGGTAGTCCATCTCGCCGATGGCGGGATAGAACCAGCTTTTCGGTTTCAGGGAGAATTCCGGAGCGGCGTAGAGTACCCAGACCACGTGTTTGCGGCCGAGATCGGCGTATTTTCCATAACTTTCATCGCCCGGCAGCGAGAGATGATCGCGGGCGAACCGGCGGATGCCCTCGACCACTTCAAGTTGGCGGCGCAGACCGGGCGAAGTGGCCGGGTCCGCAAGAACCGCGGAATTGGGGCGGCTTTTCCGCAGGATTTCCATCTGCCCGCCGACCGCCTGGCCGTAGAAGCGGACCGTCTGGCATGACGGGACGAGCGCCACGAGCAGGGCGAGCGACAACAGCGAAAATCGTTGCATGGGCGGATTCAAATCTTCGGCGTGAGGCTCGACCAGATCCCCGGGGATCACAAGTTGAGATGGTATTTCCTCTTTCCTCGTCCGTCGGATCTTCCTAAACCTCAACCGACATGAGTGAAATCGTTTTATTATTCTCCGGACAAGGCGCCCAGAAAGTGGGCATGGGCAAGGAATGGGCTGAAAACTCGGCGACCGCCCGCAAGCTGGCGGTTCAAGCAGATCAAGCGCTCGGATTCTCCATCTCGGACATCATGTTCGAGGGGCCCGACGAAGAGCTGACAAAAACCTCCCGCTGCCAACCCGCCTTGTATCTCCACGGACTGATGGGACTCGCGTTGATCCGCGAACGCCTGCCCAATCTCGTTCCGGTCGCGGCCGCAGGGCTTTCGCTGGGGGAATTCACCGCCCACACCGCGGCCGGGAGTTTCTCCTTCGAGGACGGACTGCGCCTGGTCGCCCGCCGTGGGGAATTCATGGAAGCCGCCTGCCTGGCGACCCAGGGAGCGATGGCCGCGCTCATCGGCGGCGATGAAGCCCAAGTCCGCGCACTCGCTGCCGCGGCGGACGTGGACGTGGCGAATCTCAACGCGCCCGGCCAGATCGTGCTGTCCGGCACCGTCGCGGGAATCGATGCCGCCGTTGCCCAAGCCAAGGAATTCGGCATCCGCAAGGCGATCAAGCTGAACGTCGCCGGCGCCTACCACTCGCGCCTGATGCAGAGTGCCCAGGACCTGCTCGCCGCAGAGCTGGCAGGCGTGAACATCCAGTCCCCCGCCCTGCCCGTCGTCTGCAATTTCGGTGCCCGGCCGGTGTCCGATCCCGCCGAAATCCGCGCGATGTTGGAAAAACAAGTCACCGGCTCGGTTCGCTGGACGGAATCCATCCAGGCGCTCATCGCCATGGGGCACCGCACCTTCCTTGAACTCGGCCCCGGCAAGGTGCTCGCCGGACTGGTTGGCAAGATCGACAAGGAAACCACCGTGCATTCAGTGGAAGATCTGGCGTCGTTGGAAGCCGCCGTGGAAGCGCTTTCCTGAGCAAACATAGGGACTTGGGAAAAAAATCAGAAAACCTTAAAAAAGAGATTGCGCAGTCCGGGTCGGCAAAATAGCGTCCCGCACCCGAGCGGGACATGGAGCGGTAGCTCAGTTGGTTAGAGCGCCAGCCTGTCACGTTGGAGGTCGCGGGTTCGAGTCCCGTCCGCTCCGCCATCCCCGTTCGGTAAAATCAGCCCCGCCTGCAAAGGCGGGGCTTTTTTGTTCGCGTGGCGTATCATAAGCAGGCACCACACTGCTGTGGTGCTGGCGAATGCGCGGCCATTGAAAAGCGCGAAGCTCTCCCCAATGACCTCCACTCACCGTTGAAGCTGGAAGGTGACCGGCCGTCCCCTGCCCCCCCGCGCGGGAACCAGGCAGAGCCAAAGTTCTGACGACATGTGAAATTGAAAGACCCTCACTTCGATTTTCCGTAGCTAGTCCGCTGCGTTTTCCCCAATGCGCCAGCTCCCGATTCGATGG
>JBIHZT010000349.1:0-4830 GCA_044240265.1 Luteolibacter sp.
GGATACGAAAATCGTCACGCTGTCAGAAATCACCGCCCGTCTCAAAGCGGAGGCCAAGCCCGACGAATCGCGAGTGCTCATCGCCGCGGATGCGGAAGCCCGCCACAAGCAGGTGCTCGGCGTGCTCAACGCGGTGCGCGAGGCGGGAATCAAGATTGTCAGCTTCGAGTCGAAGAACCCCAATCCCTGAAGCGTGAACTCCCGCGTGCTGCCCATTCTCAACGCCGTCGGCTGCCTGGTGCTGGCCGGCCTTGTCGTCGTGCAGTGGAACAAGGAACTCGCGCTCGATCGGAAACTAACCACACTCCGCAGCGAACTCACCACCGCCAGGGAACAAGCCGCCGCAGAGACGAAACGGGCCGCCGGTCTTGAGCGAGACATATCCGTGCTCAAGGAATCCATCCAATCCACCCAGCAAGCCAGCGACGAAGCCGCCCGCAAGTTTGCCGAAAAAGAAACCCAAAGCGCCGGCCTTGAGGCGGAAATCAACGCCGCCCGCGAACAGGTGAAAACCTGGCAGGACGCCATCGCCGCCCGCGACACCAAGCTCCGCGAGCTGGATGCCGAGTTGACCAACACCCGCCGCAGACTCGACGAAGCGGTGGCCAAGTTGAAAGCCGCCGGCGCACGTTAGATTTCCGGTTTACCCGCCGAACGCGAGTTTCCAGATCCCACCCAGCGCGGCACAGGCCGAGAGTGTCGGGATCACCCCGATTTTAAACCGCTCCATCGCGAGCCACGCCCCGACCGCGACCACGGCGACGAACCAATCGATTCCGCCACCCGCCGGCCCCAGCGCGTGCCATGCGAACCAGATCGCCAGGTTCAGGATCACCCCCACCACGGCGGCGGTGATCGCCGTTAGAGCAGATGCCAAAGCCGGTCGCTCACGCAGGCCCTCCACATGCGGCGCACCGAGGAACACAAAAAGAAAGCACGGCAGGAAGGTCACCCATGTCGTAATCAGCGCGCCCAAGGTCGCAGCAGCCAAAGGTGATAGATCGCCCGGATTCTGCCAGGCCGCCACGAAGCCCACGAACTGAAGCACCATGATCAACGGCCCCGGCGTCGTCTCCGCCAGCCCGAGCCCCGCCATCATCTGCCGCTGGGACAGCCAGCCAAATTTCTCCACCGTCATCTGCGCCACGTAGGGCAGCACCGCATAGGCCCCGCCGATCGTGACAAGCGCCGCTTTGCTGAAAAACAACCCCTGTTGGAACTGGATACTCTTCCACCCCAGAACCACTCCGGCGGCTAACACCGGCAGCCACCACAGCGTCAGGCAGATCGCGCTAACCACCACTGTCCGCCCCCAACTGCTGCGGGTGACTGGCGGCAGCACCACGCACGGCAGTTCATCGGCACCCGACTTTCCATGGCCTTTTCCCGTCGGGAACTGCCTGGGCGCGATTTTCCCACCCACGAAGCCGACCGCCGCCGCTGATAGGATGATGATCACAAAGGAAATCTTGAAAACGAAGATCGCGATGAACGCCAGACCGGCGAGCGCCCACAGGCTCGGCGACTTGAGCGCCTTCGAGCCGATCCGCTTCACCGCCGAGAGCACAATCGCGATCACCGCCGGCAGCAGTCCGTAGAAAATCCCCTCCACCCAGGTGATTTTCCCGCCCGCCATGTAGAGCCAGCTCAAGCCGAACAAAATGAACACCGAGGGCAGCACGAACAACACCCCGGCCGCGATCCCGCCGCGCGCGCCGTGCAGACGCCAGCCCAGATAGGTCGCGAGTTGTTGCGCCTCCGGACCCGGCAGCAGCATGCAGAAATTCAACGCATGCAGGAAATGATCCTCCGACAACCAGCGCCGCCGCGTGACGAGTTCCTTGTGCATGATCGCGATCTGACCGGCCGGCCCGCCGAAGCTGATCCAGCCGAGTTTCCACCAGAACCGCAACGCTTCGCGGAATTCCGGAACAGGCGGCGGGTCACAGGGTTGATCTCTAGCGACATTCAAGGTGGCCAAATCCATGCACCGGAATTTCACCGCCGGCCAGCCCCGAATCCAAGCTGCATTCTTCCACATTGACCGATCCCCCGCCGCCCGTGAACCTCCGGCCATGCATTCAATGACAGGATTCGGCCGGGGTTCCGCGGCGACCGAGACGTGGCAGGCCGGCGTGGAAATCAGCGCCGTAAACCGCAAGCAGGCCGAGGTGGTCGTGCAGGCGCCCCGCGAGCTGAACGAACTCGACTCCCGCATTCGCAAGGCCGTGCTCGCCGTCGTCTCCCGCGGCCGCATCCAGGTTTCTATCAACGTCGAGCCGGCGGCAGGCGCCGTCGCGGATTTTCGCATCGACCCGGCGCTCGCCCTGGCGTTTTCCAACGCCTTCGCGGAGTTGGGAAAAACCGTCGGCTATCCGGTGCAGCCCGCCGCCGCCGACTTCCTGCGCCAGCCCGGCCTCATCGCCGCCGGCAACAGCGAGCTCGATGCCGAAGCCGCCTGGCTCGCCGTCGAACCCGCCCTCACCGCCGCCCTGCAACAACTCGCCGCGATGCGCGAGTCCGAGGGCGGTCATCTCAAGTCAGACTTCCTCGTCCGCCTCAACACCCTGGTTTCCTTCGCCCGGAGAATCGCCACCGAGGCACCCGGCCGCCCCATCCGCCAGCGCGAACTGCTCCACAAGCGCCTCCGCGACGCGGGGCTTGAGCTCGATCCCGCCGACGAGCGGGTGGTCAAGGAGATCGCCCTCTTCGCCGACCGCTGCGATGTCAGCGAGGAAATCACCCGGCTCGATTCCCACTTCGCGAAATTCCGCGAATATTTGGATGCCGCCGAGCCGCCGGGCCGCGCGCTGGATTTCCTCTGTCAGGAACTTTTCCGCGAGTTCAACACCATCGGCTCCAAGGCCAACGACGCGTCCATCGCCCAGACCATCGTCGAAGCGAAGACCGAGTTGGAAAAAATCCGCGAGCAGGTTCAGAACGTGGAGTGAGGTGAACCAGGCAATCTGGGAAATTCACCCGCCATTGCCATGAACCTCCCAAAAGTTCCGATTCCGCCCTCATTCCGCCTGATCAATCATGCCCATGGCTTTCGCTCCATCCCAGACAACGGATTCATCTCCTCACGAGCGGCAAACGAAAGCCGCGCCTTGAGGTTCCCGGCAGCTCCCCCGCACCGAGGAAGAGGTTGCGTTTTCCACAAACCGACCACCACCCCACCGATTTCCCTGCCCCTCGTAAAATCCTCAAAGGGGGACACCTCCACGGCCTCGACAACTGCCGCCTGACTACTTCGGCGATGGTCAGCAATGTCATCTTATCCGAACAGCGACGCCTGTAGCTGTGGGGTTGCCCCATATTCCTTCATGCCAATATTGTATTCTGACTACAGCGTTAGCACCTAATTTTCTCGCACGCTGCGTCATGGTTTCATTCATCTTGTCCCAGAAATGTTCGGCATGATGCCTGCTGCGAAATCGGTGGAGTCGTGAGAAAGCCCGTGATTTTCAGGGATGCGGCTACGATGCGTGATTTTGCCACTGTATTTTCAAGTTGGGGCGTGCAATCAGTCCACGCAAAACCTGGGGAAGCGCCTTCGCGGCGATTCCCCCCCGCAATCCTCACTTGGCGTTTTTTCAGACCTAACAAGGCAATAGCTTCCTCCAGCTCCGCGTGGCCCATCATATGGAAACGGATCAATTCCATGGCCCGCTTGGTGGGGCGCTTGCCGGTGAGCAATTGTAACATCAGCGCCGCGATGAGCTCGCTGTAGGTCTGGATGGCCACTCCTTCAGGGGATCCCGCCATCAGATGACGGTTGCCGAGGATGCTTTTCATCCACTTGAAAAACAGTTCGATTTGCCAACGGTAGCGATAAATCAGGGAGATCAACTCCGCTTCAATCTCCAGATCGGTGGCCAGCAGCAGTTCCTTGCCATCCACTTCGACTTGTTCGCAGGAATTTCCGTGGGTGATGAGCGCGTCGCTGGGGGTTTGGCGCAGCACGGTGAATTTCAAATGCAGTTTGGCGGCGCGGTTTTGGTCGTTGAGCCAGAGTGCCCAGTGCATGCGCGGCAGGGCGGGCAGCAGGGTGCCGTCCACGAGTTTGAGCTTGTCGGCAAGATGGGCGAGCCGGACATCGCCCCACGAGGTGGGGATTTCGCCGGCGAGTTCCAGGAACACATGTTTGAGCAACTCGGGGTCGAAAACTCCCTGCGCCTCGGAAAAACTGCCCAAGCTCACCGGCCTTGAGCAGACGTCCTCCTGCACCCGCTTGAGATGGCTCGCCGCGCAGAGGCCGCGCATGCTGTCGAGAACCGGATTGAACAACCCGAAGAGCATGAGGCCCTCCCCCGCCGGCAAGGAAACCTCTTGGTCCCGCCTCAAAGAAAAGCGCGGCGCGGACGGTAGTGAATCCGCAGACGGGATTTGAAAAGTTCCGATTTCCTTCAAGAATCTGGGGCCGCCGGCGGTCAGGTAAAAGTCCAGCCGGCATCTGCCCCCCCACCGTCACCCATCCCCTTTCCTTGTGTGAGCGGAAAAAGCAAAAAGCGCGGAACCCCGACGGCTCATTTAATTCATTGAACTAGCTGTCTGCGTTTTCAACAATCTGTTTGCAATGAGAAGATCAAAAAAGAAAGTCCATTCATCCCCCCAGCAGTCCGACCTTGAAGTCGTGCGAACATCATCAGCCTATCAAGGTGCACGGACGTTTATTAGCACGCCCTTTTCTATCTTTGGGACTTTCTTGCTCGTGGGCGGTCTTTTGTCTCTTGGGTTTGCAGTTGTATCACTCACGGATGGCGGCTTTCTGCTGAGTTTATTTCCGGGTTTGATCGCCGTCATTTGTGGACTTTTTTGTTTCGGCAT
>JBIHZT010000283.1:0-5509 GCA_044240265.1 Luteolibacter sp.
GGTTGATGAACTCCAATCCGCTGCCCATGCATCTTGTCTCCTGCATCTTGTCTCCTGCATCTTGTCTCCTGCATCTTGTCTCTTGCATCTTCTCTTGCATCTTGTCTCTTGCCGTCTTGATTCCTCCCCCATGGACGTCTTCACCCCGGAAAAACGCTCAGAAGTCATGTCCCGCATCCGCGGCCGCGACACCAAGCCGGAACTCGCCCTGCGCTCGATGCTCCACCGCCTCGGCTACCGCTTCACCGTCCACGGGCCACTCAACCGGACGCTCCCCGGCAGGCCCGATCTCGTCCTGCCGAAATATCGCACCGTCATTTTCGTCCACGGCTGCTTCTGGCACGGGCACGAACATTGTCCCGCATTCCGCCTGCCGAAATCCCGCATCGCCTTCTGGAAGGCGAAGATCCAGGGCAACCAACAACGCGACCTCCGCAACGAAAACGCCCTCCGCGCCCTCGGCTGGCACGTCGTCACCATCTGGGAATGCGCGCTGAGGAAAAAGTCGGATCGCCCATGGCTCATTGCCCGCCTCCCGGCGCTGTTGGAAACGCGATGACTTCCAAATGCCCCCCAAGGTGGCTGTGGCGTCCCGCCGCAGACCGTGATCACGGCGTCCTTGGATCGGCGTAGTTTCAAACGAAGCCGTCTCGCCGCGAGTCATCCCCAAAAACCCAATGAAATGGAGCTTGGCGCGGGCGGACCATCGCCATCACTGCTTGAGAAAGCCATCGGCGATCCCAGGGCAGTGCTCAAGCGGCGCGTCTGTGACCGTCGCACTTCACTTCTACCGCCGGAGGCTATTCTTTCCCTTCCCCTTCAAATGTCATTCCCTCCGTCTCGCAGCCTCTGGCATTGATCCGGCTGGATTCTTGTAGATAAACCGTCGGCAGCCAATCCGCCACCCTGAAACTTCACCCTGAATGCATCATCGCGCGAGCCAAAATCACCCATACCTGCTGGTCCCTCTGGCACGCGGTGACAAATCAGGTTTTCTTAAGCTCGCCGGGTACGATGCATCGCTTGCTGACCAGCTTGTCGATGACATCCGGAGCCAGATTCTTGTTTGTGATGCGGTGGCTACCGAGCGGACCGTCCACGGACAATACTTTGAGATTTCCTGCCCGCTCACTGGGCCGAGCGGCCGCACACTTGATGTCCGCACCGTCTGGATGAAAGAGCACTTGTCCGGGCAAACAAAATTCATTACCTTGATCCCAGCCAAGCGCTCATGAAACTCGACCTCTACACCGATGCCGTCCTGGCCCGTGACATTCCCGAACATGGTCTTTGCGCCGGGGATGTCGTGAAGGTCGTTGATTTCCATCCCACATCCGAAGATGAGGGAGCATACTCCATCGAGGTGTTCAATACCTTGGGCGAAACGATCGCCGTGACGTCCGTCAGCGCCTTGGATCTTGAGCCGTTGCTCGCCAACGAGATCTTCAGCGTCCGCAAGCTGTCGCTGGCCGTCTGATACTCCATCATCCCCCCTTGGAGCACGCATCCCGCGTAGCTGCGGCGTCTCGCCGCAGGCCGTGTTCGCGGCGTCCTCGGACCGGCGTAGTTCCAAACGAAGCCGTCCCGCCGCGAGCCCATCGGCCAAGCACCAAGTAGTTCGACTGCCGATTGATGAACTCCGATCCGTCGCCGCTGCGCTTCCCATCAACGCCTTCAGCGATGCCGGGGTAAATCGCCGGGACAAGTTGATGATTTTTGATCCGAAATTGCCATCATCCCCCCTTGGAGCACGCATCCCGCGTAGCTGCGGCGTCCCGCCGCAGGCCGTGTTCGCGGCGTCTCGCCGCGAGCCCATCGACCACACGCCAAGGCGACGCCGGATGACCGCCGCACTTCGCCCTCTCCCGCCGGAGGCTTTCAAGAGAGTCGTGCGTCGACGGTTGATTGCCGGAAAACGTCGCCCACCTCGGATCCTCTTCCTTCTACATTCGATGTTGGACGTTCGACGTTCGACGTTCACCACCTCCCATTTCCGGCCACAACCATCCCACGCGATCGCGTGAAACTCCCCGGTTCCCATCCGGGAGCCTATCAGGTATCTTCGTGCCATGTCAGACCAGCAGATCCTCGGTCCGCTTCTTTCAAACTGGCCTTGCCTCGCCATGTTGCTTGGATTCCATTTCCTGTTCAAAATGCTCGGCTCAGCCTCCTTCAAAGGCAGGCTTGGGGAGAGTATGGTCTGTCGAGGCCTGAATCGGCTGAATCCGCAACTCTACCGGCAGTTCCACGATCTCTATCTACCCCGCCCCGACGGGCAGGGTTCCACCCAACTCGATCATGTCGTCGTCTCCCCATTCGGCATTTTCGTCATCGAGACAAAGAACTACAAGGGCTGGATCTTTGGTTCTGAAAAACAGCGGCAGTGGACCCAGCAGATCTACCGGACGAAGAACCGCTTTCAAAACCCGCTTCATCAGAACCATCTCCATGTGAAAGCTCTGATGACTCTACTCGGCCTGCCCGAAAACGCCTTCCATTCCCTCGTCTTCTTCATCGGTGACGCGGAGTTCAAAACTCCAATGCCCGGCAACGTCATCAACCGTGGCCTGCGCTCATGGCTCGAAAAACACACAGCTCCCGTCCTCGATTCCGCGGCCGTGCGGCTCGCGAACGCCCGCCTCGAATCCCTCAGCCAATCCACTGACCGGAAGACTGCGGCCCGCAATCACGTCAAAGCACTCAACACCCGCAATGCGTGAACCAGTCCACCACAACCACCGCTCCGGCGCAGACTACAGCCATGCCGCGGACCCAGTATATCTTCATTGACTACGAAAACGTCTGCGAAGCGGATCTCTCGCGAATCGTTGGCAGGCCAGCAAAGGTTTTCATGGTGCTCGGCGTCCGCCACAAGAACCTGCCCGTATCGCTCTTCCTTTTCGCCCAAAATCATCCTGAGCAACTGCGGATCATCCAGACGCCGGTCCAGGGACGCAACGCGCTGGATTTCGTGCTCACTCTCGAACTCGGCCGCATCATCGCCGCCGATCCCGGGGGCTACTTCCACATCGTCTCCAAGGACACCGACTTCGATTCCATCGTCCGCCATCTCAAGAGCGAAAAAAAACTCATCGCCCGCCACGCATCGCTCGTGGAAATCCCCGCCTTTTGGACACAGGAAGAACGACTCGCCCATCTCCAGGCCGAACTCGAAGACACCGCCAAACCCCGCCCGGCCACGCGCAAGACACTTGTTAACAAAATCAAGTCCGCCTTCGAAAACAAAGCCGAGCCGGAATTCATCGAGAAGACCATCAAGACCTTTGTCCAAACAGGCATTCTCGACTTCACCGAAACCGACAAGGTCCACTACAAGGCCGCTTGACCCGACTCCGCATCGCCCCCGTGTCACGCGGTTCGATTGACGATCGATGAACTCCGATCCGTCGCCGCTGCGCTTCCCGTCGACGCCTTCAGCGATGCCGGGGTAAATCGCCGGGACAAGTTGCTGATTTTTGATCGGATACCCGGAAGGGATCGGGGACAGGAGACTGAAAATCCCAAAGCAACGCATTGTAGCGGCGCGTCTGCGACCGCCGCACTTCACCTTCTCCCGCCGGACTTGTCCCGGCGTAGTGCAACGAAGCCGGACCTTCTTCCGCCGGAGGCTACTCTTCTTCTTCCCATCCGCGCCGCCCATCCGGGCGGACAAGTGGGCGGGCCGAGGCCGTCCAGCCCTACCCCAACCGTTGCGCCCTCACCGGCCTGCCAATCCGCGAGCTTCTCATCGCCTCCCACATCCTGCCGTGGAGCGGGCACGAAATGGAACGCCTCAACGTCCGCAATGGCTATTGATCCCGGCATAGACCTCAGTGACGAACTCGAACCCTGACGCAGAGTGTCGATAGAAACGGCGTAAGCGCGCCGGTTTATGGCTGCGCCTCCATTTGGTTTTGGATGCTTTTGATGATCGCTGTATAACGGGCGGCGAGTTCTTCCGCCTCTTCCTCATCGCTGCACTCTTCGATGACGAAAAATTCGCCGTCTGGCAGTTCTCCCGCCCGCAGGTATTCCGCAGTGCGCCTCCATGATTCCGCCCGGATCTCCAATCCGTCGAGAAGCTGCCCCAAGTCGTGTTCATCCAGCTCGATCCGGTATGTCTTTATCATCGGTGGCAAAAATACCTGGCCAGGTCGGACGCCGGAAGCAAGGGCAATTTCCCGCTTTTGCTCGGCCCCCAAAGGTTGCTAGGTTTCATTCATGGCAGCCGGAAACCGATGGACGAGAGATCAACTCCTCATCGTCCTCAATCTCTACCACAAGCTCCGCTTCGGCCAGTTCGATGCACGCCAGCGTGTCATCGTTGACCTCGCGAACCGCCTTGGCCGAACTCCTGGCAGCGTGGCGATGAAACTGAACAACCTCGCCTCGCTGGATCCGGCTTTGCAATTGCGCGGCATCGTCGGCCTCCCGGGTGCCAGCAACCTCGACCGCGCCATATGGGAGGAGTTTTACGCAAACCCCGCCGAACTCGTTCCGCTCAGTGAGGAGCGCTTCGACGCGTTGTTCACCGAATCCGAAAACGAATCGACCGAAGTCATCCCTGGCACTGGCATCCGTCAGATCAAACGCCCGCCAACAGGCGAAACCGAAATCACTCGCCCCGCCAAACAACGGCGCGGGCAGGACTATTTCCGCGAGATCGTCCTCAACAACTGCGGCAACCGCTGCGGCCTCACCGGTGTTCCTATGTGCGCCGTTGCCTAGCCCAGGATCTGAATAGGCTTTATGCGAAGCGGAGATCACTGACCTTGTTCATCTGCCGAATCGATCTCGGCAGCAGAAAAACCCAGTTGCAAATGCCAAGTTCCCGCACATGCAAAGGTTGACCGAATGCTCCTTCTCACAGTTCTTCCAAGCCAAGTGACAATAGGTAGTCGAAAGTGCTATCGTAGTAGGAGGCATCTCGCGTCGGATCATCGTTTGATCCATTGGGGACTACGAGCACCAATCCTTGCCTTGCCCTCGTTAGCAAGACTCGATACGCATTTAAAAGATAGCGCTTCCGGTCTTCACTGAGGATTCGCTGCCATTTCGCCCCCTTAAAACTCCAATGTTGCCAGTCACCAGAATGGTATCTGAAGTCACCATCCCAAACAACGCACGCCCAATCGAGTTCAAGCCCTTGGACGTCAAACTCAGTAGCCACATCCTCTAGATAAAAACTAGATCGCACGTCGTTCCGGTCGTTTAGAAACCAATTTACCGGGTCAGTCTTGACCCTCACGTCTATTGCGTGAGGCTTGAGCCGAAGAGCCTGCGATGAAACCACCATGCCGTAACGCTCGGAGCCACGCGCCTTTGATCGCAACCATGCTTTAGCTGTGTCAACATCGCGTGTAATCACAACCGGATATCTCCGAGAGAATTGCGCGTATGTATGGCGAGCTTTATCCGCTTCTCGGTCAAGCAACTCCCTCACGAACCTACTGAGGTGCTCCGCCCGGAACGAGCGTAAACAGACGCCCAGATGCAGTTCAGAGTGCTC
>JBIHZT010000284.1:0-5506 GCA_044240265.1 Luteolibacter sp.
TGCTCAAGGGCTGTTTCGTTTCCTCTTGTAACCTATCTCCCCACGGCAAGCACCACCCTTATCGGCGACGGTATTGTTGGATAGCGTGCTTTTGACGGGGAAAATTTGTGGGGTACCAACATATCCGGCACGGAAGGTTCAGAGGATTGTTCGAGTTGTCCTGAAAGTATTTTTCACCGATTCGTTGTCGCCGTAGCCGCTTGCAATCACACACCACGATGTCCCGTCATCAGGCTCTTTTTCCCGGTTTTTGTTTCACTCCGCCTCTGGCAAACACTGACTTCTTGAAAAAGCCGCGCGCCCATGCAAGGGTTGAAGGTTAAGAGTCCGCCTCGTCATGGCCAAAAATCCGGACTCCCCCCGCCCTTCAAGACCATTCCTAACGTGAAAACCATGAGCCTCAACACCACAGCCCCGACGCGGAAGGCTTCCGCCCTCCACGGAAAGATGGAGGAACTGCTGGCCAAGGCCGGCATTCAAATCAACGGCCCCAGGCCGTGGGACGTGCAGCTCCATACGCCGGGCATGCTTGAACAAGTCGTCTCACGCGGCAGCCTCGGCCTGGGCGAGGCCTACATGGACGGAGACTGGGACGCGGAACAACTCGACGAGTTCTTCGCCCACGTCCTGCGGGCGCGGCTGGACCGCGAGGTGAAGCCGCTCAGCCTGCTCGTCCCCGTGCTGCGTGAGATGGTCTTCAACCGACAGAATCTCAAGCGCGCCTGGCAGGTCGGCGAGGCGCACTACGACCTTGGAAACGAGTTCTATCAGGCGATGCTAGGCCCGCGCATGGCCTACACCTGCGGCTACTGGAAGGACGCGGAGACCCTTGAACAGGCACAGGACGCCAAGCTGGAGCTGATCTGCCGGAAACTGCGCCTCAGGCCCGGCATGCGCTTGCTCGACATCGGCTGCGGCTGGGGCGGCTTCATGGCCTATGCGGCGGAAAACTACGGGGTGGAGTGCGTGGGGATCACGATTTCCAAGGAGCAGGCGGCGTTCGCCAAACAGCGCCATCCCGGCCTGCCGCTCGAATTTCGCCTGCAAGACTATCGGGAAATCGACGGACAATTCGACGCGATCGCCAGCATCGGCATGTTCGAACACGTGGGAAAGAAGAACTACCGCACCTTCATGCGGGTGGCCAACCGCTGTCTGGCGGACGACGGCATTTTCCTCCTTCACACCATCGGCAAGAACGAGCGCCGTGGCGTCACCGATCCCTGGATCGACAAATACATCTTCCCCAACGGCGAAATTCCCTCCATCAGCCACATCAGCGATGCCATGGACGGACTCCTCGTCACCGAGGATCTCCACAACTTCGGCGCGGACTACGACAAGACCCTGATGGCGTGGCATGCGAATTTCGAAGCCGCCTGGCCCCGATTCGCCGACACCCTGGGCGAGCGCTTCCACCGCCGCTGGCGCTACTATCTGCTTTCCTGCGCCGGAGCGTTCCGTGCGCGCGACCTGCAACTCTGGCAGTGGACCTTGTCGAAACAAGGCATCCAGGGCGGTTGCCCGAGGGTAGGTTAGACAGCCCCTAACCTTGATCGAATTCGTAACGCAGCGCGGACAAGCAGTAGAGCGTGGCGGTCTCAACGCGCAGGACGATGGAACCTAGAGAAACCGGAAGAAATCCGGCGGCAAGGGCGGCGGCGGTTTCTTCCGCAGAGAAATCGCCCTCGGGACCGACGAGCAAGGTGGCCTGGATGGTTCCCGGATTTTCCCGCAAGATGGTGCGGAAGGGACGGGCTCCGGGGGCGAGCGAGGCGATGAGTTTGAGTCCCGGCGCATCTGTCTGGGTCGCGATCCAGCGGTCGAAGGTGAGCGGCTCGGCGATTTCCGGCAGCGTGTCCTGACCGCATTGTTTGCAGGCTTCGAGGGCGTTGCGCCGCCATTTCTCCGACTTGCCGTCGCCCGGCTGGACGACGGTGTAGCGTGTGACCAGCGGCTGGATGGCGGCGATGCCGAGCTCCACGGATTTCTGGACGATGAGGTCCATGTTCTTCCCCTTGGGAATCGCCTGGGCCAGCGTGATGGCGGGTAACGGCGCACGGGAGGACAAAATTTCTCCCAACTTCAGCGGCACGCGGTCGCGGGAGACACTGAGGATTTCCGCCGAGGCGCGGCGGCCGTGGCCATCGAAGACGATGACCGGGTCGCCGGGTTTCATTCGGAGCACCTGCGAAAGATGGCGCGCTTCGTCGCCGGTGAGCGTTGGCTCGGTGAGCCAGACGTCCGGTGGTAGATAGAAACGGGCCATGAGTGGATGAGATGCCAGAGACAAGAATCAAGAATCAAGAAGAAGAGGTGATAACTCTTCTCTGGTCTCTTGTTTCTGGACTCTTGATTCTTATAAATCAAAAAACCGCTTCGCTTTCTTGAAGAAGCCTTCCTGCATCGGCGAGTTGTGGTCGCCGATGGATTCGGAAAACGCGCGGAGTTTTTCCTGCTGCTCGCTGTTGAGTCTGGTGGGGACTTCGACTTGCACGGTGACGTTCAAGTCTCCGCGGCGGCCGTTCGTCAGGGAGGGCATGCCTTTTTCGCGAAGGCGGAAAACGGTCCCGCCTTGGGTGCCGACCGGGATCTTGATCGAGGATTGGCCGTCGAGCGACGGGACCTTGAGCTCGCCGCCGAGCGCCGCCACCGAGAACGGGAGAGGCACTGAGCAGAAGAGATCCGAGTCGTCGCGTTGGAAAATGTCGTGATCACGGACGTGGAGGAAGACGTAGAGGTCGCCCGCCGCGCCGCCACGGACGCCGGCGTCGCCGTTTCCGGACGAGCGCAGGCGGGTGCCGGTATCGACGCCCGCCGGGATGCGCAGCTTGATGCGGCTGTCGCGCTGGACGCGGCCGTCGCCCTTGCAGCTGGTGCACGGGTCGGAAATCGTTTCACCGGCACCACGGCATTCCGGGCAGGTCGTTTGCTGAATGAATATGCCGGCTTGTCGCGCGACGACGCCGCGGCCGCCGCAGGTGGAACAGGCTTTGATGCCGCCGGAGCCTTTAGTGCCTTTCGCGCCGCAGGGCTCGCAGGGGACGTAGCGCTCGATTTCGAGCTCTTTCTCGACGCCGCGGGCGGCTTCTTCGAGCGTGACTTCCAGATCGTAGCGCAGGTCGCTGCCTTTTTGTTTTCCGGAGCCGCGGCGCGAACCGCCACCGCCGAAAAATTCTTCGAAACCGCCACCGAAGGCGCCGCCGAAGACTTGGGAGAAAAGATCCATCGGATCGTGAAAACCGCCGCCGCTCGGGCGTCCGCCACCGCCACCGTTGAAGGCGGCGTGGCCGTAGCGGTCGTAGGCGGCGCGTTTGTCCACGTCGCTGAGCGCTTCATAGGCTTCGCCGAGTTCCTTGAACTTGTCCTCGGCGGTGTGGTCACCCGGGTTTTTGTCCGGGTGGAACTTCACCGCGAGCTTGCGGTAGGATTTTTTGATCTCGTCGGCGGAGGCGTCGCGAGAGACGCCGAGAATTTCGTAATAGTCGCGTTTTTCAGCCATTTTCTTTATTCTGCCGGAGTTGGGACCTTGGAGACGACCACGCTGGCGGGGCGCAGCAGGCGGTCGCGCAGGCGGAACCCGCGGCGGGTGACTTTGAGAATCCGGCCTTCCTCGCCGGCGGCACATTCTTCCTGGGCCACGGCGTCGTGGAGGTTCGGGTCGAACTGGCCGGTGGTCGGGATTTCCTCGACGCCCTGGGAGGTGAGGAACTCGTTGAGCTGGCGGCGGACCATGTCCATGCCGATGTAAATCATCGACTTGGTGTCCTGCGAGGCGGCCTGCATGCCCATCTCGAAATTGTCGATGACGGGGATGAGGTCTTCGAGCAGGCGCTGGTTCGCGTAACGGATGGCGTCCTCGCGGTCGCGGGTGGTGCGCTTGCGGAGGTTTTCCATCTCGGCGGCGGTGCGCAGGGAGATTTCCTTCCACTTGGCGGCCTCGGCTTCGAGTTCTTCCCAAGGATCAAGGGCAGGAGCGGGATCGGCGGCGGGGGCTTCGGAAGCGGGCTCCACTTCGGCGGGGATCACCGGAGTTTCATGCTCTTGGTTCGGTTCGTTGTCGGCTTGCATGGCGGATAGCTGTAGTCATGAAACCGCCAGCGTCAACCCCGGGGCGAGATTCGCGTAGATCGCGCCCATGAAATCCGCTTGCCATCAGGGGGTAAGGCCGGTAACCACTCGCCCCCACCGCCGCTGTGCGTGGATTCTGATTTTCATTTTATGAAGTTGGCGAAGTTGCTCAGTGCGAACCACATCCTGCTCGATATGCAGGCGGTGGAGCACTGGGCGTCCATCGTGGAACTGGTGGGACATCTGGTGGAATCCGGGCAACTCCCGGAATCCCAGCGGGAGGAAATGCTCGAAGCCTTCAAGGCCCGCGAGGAATCCGTCAGCACCGGCATCGGCTCAGGCGTGGCGATTCCGCATGCGTTCTCGGACCATCTGGACCATGTCATCGCGGTCTTTGGCCGGTCCAAGGTGGGCATTGATTTCGAGGCGCTGGACAACCGGCCGGTGCATTTCATCGTGCTCTTCGTCGTGCCGCGGAAGAACTATCACCTGCACCTGCAGACGCTGGCGGCGATCGCCAAGATGTTCACCAACGCCGAGGTGCTGCGCCAGCTGGGTGCGGCCGAGAGCCAGGAGGAAATCCTCGCAATTTTTGATTCCCGGCCGGCCCGTGTGGGTGCTTGATCCGGGTTCACCCGCTAATTTTATGACGCTTCTTCAGGAACTCGAATCCCGCCTTGCCACCGCCCTAACCGCCACCTTGGGCGAACCGGCCACCGCCGCGGTGACTGCCGCCGCGGATCTCCGCTTCGGCGACTATCAGTCGAACGCGGCGATGGTCCTGGCGAAACAACAGAAGACAAATCCGCGCGCGCTGGCCCAGCAAATCATCGACCACCTGAAACTAACCGGGTTGGCCACCGCCGACATCGCTGGGCCGGGCTTCATCAATTTCCGTATCCTTCCCGAGGCCTACGCGGCGCGGGCGGTGGCGTTGATCCGCGACGAGCGGCTGGGCGTGCCGGCCACTGGCGCGGGCAAGACAGTGGTGGTGGATTTCTCCGCGCCGAATGTCGCGAAGCCGATGCACGTCGGCCACATCCGCTCGACGATCATCGGCGATTCGTTGGCGCGGATCGCTAGGTTTCTCGGGTTCAAGGTCATCGCGGACAACCACATCGGCGACTGGGGCACGCAGTTCGGGATGATCATTTACGGCTGGAATCATTTCCTCGACGAGGCTGCACTGGCGGAAAATCCGATTCAGGAATTGGTCCGCGTTTACCGTCAGGTGAACGCCGCGACCAAGGAGGACCCGGCGGTGCTCGAAGTTTGCAAAGCGGAGCTGGTGAAACTCCAGGCGGGCGACCCGGAGAATCTCGCGATCTGGCGGAAATGCATCGAAGTTTCGAAAGCGGGGCTTCAGAAAATCTACGACCGGCTCGATGTGAAATTCGATTTCTGGCACGGCGAAAGTTACTACAACGACAAGCTC
>JBIHZT010000285.1:0-5497 GCA_044240265.1 Luteolibacter sp.
GGATTGGCGGCGGCGATATGGAGGGTCCTGCCGATCAGGCACGCTTCCGCGAAGGGCAGTTCGGTTGGGTCGATGCCAAAGGCAGTTTCTTCAATGGCAACACCAGCGTTTCGGTTCCATTTGGACCATTCCTCAACTGGGAGGTGGGACAACCCACCAATCTCTCCGATGCCGATGGTGTCCAACTCAATCCGAATTTCACCTGGTCCACGGCCAAGGTCAACCAGCGCCAAGGCTACGTGCTCGAATACCCAGCCACCGACCCGAACAAGGCGGATACTGATGGAGATGGAATCCCCGACGGTGAGGAATTTTCGAAAGGTACCAACCCGGTTGATCCGAACTCCAGTCCCGACAGCGATGGTGATGGCCTTACTGATTCATACGAAAACCTGATCGGCACCAACCCGTTGGTAGCCGACACCGATGGAGACGGTCTGAATGATGGGGCCGAACTCGCGCTTGGTACTAATCCCTTGGTGGCCGATACCGATGGAGACGGTCTCACGGACGGGGCTGAAGTCAATGGGGTGGGTGGTTTCACCTCCGATCCTCTGAAACAGGACACCGACGGCGACGGATTTAATGACTTCGTGGAGGTCAATGCCGTGCCGCCGTCGAATCCAAGAGACCCGGCGAGCAAGCCGGTCAACGGAAATTCCAACCACAACGCTCCCGTGGCGGTGCGTGAGCCTTCGGATGTCACGATTCCGCAGTCCTTCGCACCCTTCGGCGCCCGCCCGGACACCGACAAGATCGGCGACGATGGCTCGGCTGCGATCCGCGACCGCAACGGTGTGTTGATCTGGTCGAACAGCAGCTACGACGCGGTCAGAATCCCCGACAGCAGCCTGGCGAAGACCCTGTATGTCTCCAATACGGAGTGCGTGGTGTATGCCAACCGCTACGACGCGGATTACGATCTTTGGGGTTCGGTTTCCAAGATCATCATCTACCGCCGCGCGGCGGATGGCACGGTCACGCCATCGCCGACGATTGAAGTCCGTGGCACGGTTCTGGACACCTGCCCGGTCACGCCGAACTCCTACGGCTTCACGCTCATCGGGGCCTATGGTTTTAATTTCAGCACCACCGATTCCAGACAGCGCGTCCAGACTGGCCAGAACGACCAGGGGCCGACCTACACAGTCAATAACGTGGACCAGTGGCACGACGTCAACTACGTGCAATACCGGATCACTTGGGATGCGGTTCTCCAGAGTCTGAATTTCCGCACGGTGGAGGTTCCCAAAACCAATACGAACCTGGGTGCCACGCGCATCCTTGGCTACGGTGATGACGGCTCGGTCGCCCTCGTCAATCAATCGGTGGCCTTGGATTTCTACGATGATGTGGATGACGCGGATCCCGGTGTGTTCAAGACCGGACAGGCGACCCTGTGGGCCACCTGGCAGATCAACAGTGAGGAAATCGTCCGCACGACCGGCAGCACCAATGTGCGCGAGGTGGCCTACACTTCCAACACCCGCTTGTTGCTGGAAGTGAACGCTGTGGATGAAAACGGGTTTCTGACGGGAGATCGGGCGCTCGCCGACTATCGGATGCGTTCCAACGGCCTGGTGGATTTCGCGGGTGTGACCCCGATTCCCACCGATTACAGGGTGCTTCCGGTGTCCACCTATACCCGCAGCGGCCTGCCAGCCTACGTTTACACCGTCAATACGGCGGGGACGCAGCTCCAGCTCAGCCTTTATGTGGATACCCTGACCCCCTTGGGCGGTCCGGTTCCGTTGCCCGGCAAGTTGGTTTCAGGCGCCAAATACGTGCGGAATCCGCGCGACGGCTCGCTGCTGATCAAGTCCACAGCTTCCGGGGTTTTCTGGATACCCGCCATCCGCAGCACCTCCACCACGGCGGTGCTGGGACTGGGGCTTCCGAAGATCCTTCCGGACAGCACCCAGGCGCTGCCCATGTTCGTTTCCTCCTCGGAAGCGGTGGCCTGGATGAATAGCGAGGCTTCGGTCGATCTTGCGAACGGTGGCCAACTGCCACCCGCCCAGATTCACCACTTCGGCGCGTCATACCCCGTTCCCACGGTGCTGACACCGCCGATCGAAGGAAGATACATCGCCCTGCCATCGCCGCTCACTCCGGATCCGGATACCGAGGGCTGGTTCGTCAACACGTTCGAGAAGGTCGACGCCTTCACGGCCCGCCTGCGGACTTACAAGCTGCTGTCCCGCTCCGACACCAACGTCATCGACAGCGATGGTGACGGCCTGACGGACGCCCAGGAGCTTGCCTATGGCACCAATCCTTACCTGGCTGACACGGATGGTGACGGAATCAATGACTATGATGAGATCTACCTGACCTTTACCGATCCCAAGTCGCCATCGTTCGGTGCAAGTGCTGGAGGCCAGAAAGTGCCGTTCGGCAACGCTGCGGTGGCCACCGATTACGAGGGCATCGTGTTCAGTCCGGAAGACGGCCAGTCGTTCAGGCAGACGCTGCGTCTCACCGCCAAGGGCTCGTTCACCTCGTCGCTGAAGGGACTCCTGAGCGATGCCTCATATCGCGGCAAGTTCTCGTCCACAGGTTCCTTCACCGGTTATCCGGGGAATGCCATGGGCTTGACCTCCGTGCAAATGAGCCTGGTGAAGCAGGGGAAAGCCTATTACATCCAGGGAGCTTACAGCACGCCGACGGGCAAGTTCTACTTCCAGTTGCGTCCAGCTCTCCGCAGTCACAAGGCGGCCGGCAATGTGACCTTTGACGCGTCCCTGTTCACTTCGGCTTCCGGTCCCGCCGGCAGTGCGGTGGCGACAGGCACGATCCTGAAAAACGGCAAGGTTTCATTCAACGTCTATCTGCCGGACGGCAGTCGCGCCAGTTATGCGGGACAAGTGGTCCATGGCGGCCTGATGGCGTTCTATGTGCGCAGCAACGTGGCTGGCCGGCCGGTCTTGCTGGGCACGCTCAAGGCCCAGAATCTGGCTGGACAGAGTGATTTTGCCGGAGCGGTGAGATTGTTCGCCGCCTCGGGCGCCGCCGGGAGCTTGTTCCCGACGGGCTACGATCAGGACCGCAGTCTGACGGGCTCGCGTTACGTGCCGCCAGCCAAGGGCAAGCTGCCGCTCAGGAGTTTTGAGATCACGGCAAACAATTCGGTCTTCAGCTGGGTGGGAGGCAACTTCGCAGGAGTGCAGAAGGTGGGAACCTGGGCGACGAATGGCCGCATGACAGTGCCGCCGACGCCGACCGACAACACAACCGCCAAGTTCAACGCCAAGACCGGTTTGCTGACTGTTAACTATACCCGCACGGATGCCACTCGTAACCTCTTGAGGACTCAATCCTCGGTGGTTGCGGTGGTGGTGCAGAAGAACGCGAGCTTCAAAGGCTTCTACACCAGCGGTCTTTCCGCCGGAGATTTTGTTCTTCAGCCGAACACCAAGGGAGTCGCGCCGGAAATCACATCCGTATCGCCTACGAGCAAATCCGTCAGGGCGGCTCAGACCACTTACAGCGTGTCCGTCGGCACCGCAGGGGCTTGGGATGTTAAAATCCCGACTGATCTCACCTGGGTGACCGCGACGGTCAGCACGGTGGCTGGTGGCAGCGGCGGTAGTGCGACCACTCCTGGGAACGGCAATGGCACCGTGACCATCACAGTGGCTCAAAACACCACTTACACCCGTCGCGAGGCGCAGATTACGATTGCCGGAGTGACACACACCATCAACCAGGACTTCCGCTGACCGGCGGAGGTTCGGCTGGAATCACCTCAAAATTCATCCATTGCCTCCGCCCCATCCGGGGTTGGGGCAATTGGTTTTTACTACCGCGCGTCAGGATCTGTGAAAAGGGGGATAGGCTTCCAGCCTGTCTTCTTGATTCATCACGTAGAATATTCCCCACTGATCACTCTACCCTAAAGAGGAAAATAGAACCGCAGATGGACGCGGATTAAGGCAGATAATCAAAGAGTTGTATCGAATGTTAAGTTCGCCCTCTGGGTGGAACCGGACTTCTTCAGAAGTTTCTTAAAATCAATGTCCATCTGCGTTCATCTGCGGTTCATTCCTCTTTAGGTTTAAAACTCCCATCAAAAATGAGCAGCAAGGATCAAAAATCGTCGCCCGCCAGCAACCGCTGGTGGCTCGTGCTCGCCGTGGTGGCGTTGGCGATCGCGCTGTTCATGGCCATGGGAAACTCCGGGTCGCGCGCACCGACTGAGCCGGGGACCGGCGCCGAGGCAAAACCTCAGATCTCCGGGGAAGATGGGGGAGATGAGGATCTGCCGCCGGCGTCCGGCCCGGCCGGGCTGGCCCCGCCGCGTGCCACCCGCTCGTCGCTCAACCGGGCGGCGACTGCGGATGGCGAACCCGCCGCAAGCCAGTTCCCCCAGGTGGAGCGCTTGCTGCTCGACAATTCGTTATCCGAGACGCAGGCGGCGGAAGGTTTGTTGGAAATCGTCAGAGACAGCGGACTTTCTCTTGAAGAGCGGGATGAGGCGCTGGCGCACGGACTGAATCTCGATGGCGGGATTTTCGCCGTTCTGGCCGCCGACCCCTCGCTGCCCTTACCGCTCGCCGAACGCTATTTCGACGAACTCGCCAATCGTAATGAGGCGCCGAGGCAGCAGATCGAGGGGTATTTGGGACTCATGAGTCACCATGACGAGGAGCTCCGCACCTTGGCGGCGCAGCAGCTTGCCTTCGTGCTGGAGGATGAGGACCTCGCGGAGGCTCCCGAGGATCTCCGCCGGCTGGCACTTGAAAAGCTCGAGGTCCTCAAGCAACAACCATCGCAGCAAGACCCCGCAGTCACCGAGCCGCCCGCCAACGGGCAACTCCCGGAGTGACGCTGGCAAAGATTCAAGAATTGCCGAAGGATGAGGAATCAAAAATCTGTGGCCGTCCCTGAAACTGCGGGAAGATTTCTCCACCGATGACAAAAGATCCACTCATCTCCCATCTCAAAAGCAGTCATCCCACAGATTCAGGAACAGCCACAGATTGAAATAGGCCAGGGACCGCCTTCGATATTCCCGTGACGTAACGATTAATGAATGAAAATCTGAGGCCGTCCCTGAATCTGCGGGAAAATTTCTCCACCGTTGACAAAAGATCACACCCCATCTCAAAAGCAGTCATCCCACAGATTCAGGAACAACCACAGATTGAAACAGACCAAAAACCGCCTTTGAGGTGCCCGTGACGTAACGATTAATGAATGAAAATCTGTGGCCGTCCCTGAATCTGCGGGGAAATTTCTCCACCGATGACAAAAGATCCACCCACCTCCAATCTCGAAAGCAGTCATCCCACAGATTCAGGAACAGCCACAGATTGAAATAGGCCAGGGACCGCCTTTGAGGTTCCCACGACGTAACGATTAATGAATGAAAATCTGAGGCCGTCCCTGAATTTGCGGGAAAATTTCTCCACCGGTGACAAAAGATCCGCTCACCTCCAATCTCGAAAGCAGTCATCCCACAGATTCAGGAACAACCACAGATTGAAACAGACCA
>JBIHZT010000344.1:0-4880 GCA_044240265.1 Luteolibacter sp.
CAGGTCTGGCCGGAGGTCGAGCGGCAGTTCGTCACCCGCAACCAACGGCTCGCCCCGCTGCGCGAGATTCCCAGCGGAGACTTCGTGCTCGCGATGGTGGCGATCTTCGGCGACTACGCGCTCGCCGTCGCCCACGTGGAAAACCCGGCAGCGGGACTCCGCGTGATGGCCCAACTGGAAGCCCACATGACGCTGATGAAGATGACGCCGGAGAACAAAGTCAACGAGTGGAGCTATTTCTATCACGCCAAGGCGCTGATCCTCGAAATGTCCGGAAACTATCAGGCCGCCATCGACTGCCTGCGCCAGCCGGAGGGAATGCCCAGGGCATGGCAGCCCGATCTTGAGCGGCTAGAGAAAAAAATCGCGGAGTGGCGATAGGGCCGCGGTGCCTTATGGAGGGTGGACACTCTTGTCCGCCAGGCCATTGAGGTGAAAAAAGCCGGATGTTTTCAGCGCTTTCTGTTTCTCGTTTCATGGGCACAACGACAAGAGTGTCGTGGCTCCTTAAATTGGACCGATGGATTCGAGATGGAGGACGGGGGTGCGGGCTTCGTTGGATTTTTCGAGGTCGAGGGTGAGGTGGAGGGACCAGTCGTTGAGGTCGTCGGGATCGATGAGGGTTTGGTAGATCGTAAAGCCGTCTTCGGAAATGTGGGTGTGGCGGGCGTTGCGGGCTTCGGGATCGAGTCGGATCTGGTGGCGGGCGGCGTGGTAGGTGTTGAGCTGTTGGAGGAGGCGCTCGTTGGACCAGAGCCTGCCGTCGCTGTCGTGGTGGGCGATGAGGCTGAGCGCGGCCTCGGTGTCGTAGCGGGAGAGCGCGGTGACGAGGGTGAGGACGTGGTTGCGGAGGTGGCGGGTGAAGGCGGCCTTATTCTTCGTATAAGGGATTTTGGATTGTTGATTTTGGATTTTGGATGATGCAGAGGAAGACTTGTCGACCGGAGCGGCTTCGGGATTTTTCATGGCCTGCCATTCGTCTAGCAGGCTGGAGTCGGTGTGGCGGACGATGAGTTCGAGGAAGGACTCGGCTTCGTGAAGGTGCTCGGTTTTGGCGGTGTCGGGAACGGTTTGGGCGAGGACTTTGTACACTTCGCCGAGGTGGCGGAGGAGGACGGCTTCGGCTCGCTCGAGCTTGTAGGTTTTGACGTAGTCTTCGAAGGACTGGTAGTTCTCTATCATTTCTCTCGCGACGGTCTTGGGTTTGACGTTTTCGCTGCCGAGGTAGGGGTGACGGAGTTTGAAGGCGTTGAAGGTGGTGTAGATGAATTCGGCGCCGGGCTTGGGGTGTTCCACTTGGTCTAGCAGGGCGATGCGGTCGTCGAATTCCATGCCTTCGTCCTTGAGACGGGCCATGAGTTCGGATTTCAACAGATCGACCTGTTTGCGGAGGACGATGTCGGGGTTTTCCAGAATGGACTCGATGAGGGAGATGACGTTGAAGGCGTAGTCTTCGGCTTCCTTGTCGAGCTGCGGGATGGCGTCCAGCAGGTAGAGGCTGAGGGCGTGGTTGATGGAGAAATCCTCGGGTAGCGAGACATCGACGACGACCTTCTGCGGGCCGCTGCGCTTGGCGGGCGGGATGATGTGGAGGATTTTCGCGCCGATGAGGCCGCGGAAGAGTTTGAAGGCATGCTTTTTGAGGAGCTTCTTTTTGGAGGGAGGCTCGTGGCTGTCGTCGATGATCTTTTTCAACGCGGCGCAGCCGTCTTCGTTGGTGCGGGAAAGGACGTTGAGCAGGGTGTGGTGGTAAACGGAGAAGCTGGAGACGAGCGGCTCGGGCGGGGCGGTCTGGAGTTTGGCGAAGGTCTGTTCATCCCAATGGACATAGCCTTTTTCCGGAGGTTTACGTTTTTCGAAGGACTTCTTCTTGTTAGCGGTGGCTTTGGCGGCGAGGCGGAGGTTTTCGATGATGTGCTCGGGGGCTTGGGCGACGACGTAGCCGGTGGTGTCGAATCCACGGCGGCCGGCGCGGCCGACGATCTGGCGGAAGTCGCGGACTGCTAGAATTTTCGTGCCGCGGCCGTCGTATTTGCAGAGGCCGGTTAGCATGACGGTGCGGATCGGGACGTTGACGCCGACGCCGAGGGTGTCGGTGCCGCAGACGACTTTGAGCAGGCCGCGGGCGGTGAGCTTTTCCACTAACAAACGGTATTTCGGCAGCAGGCCGGCGTGGTGGATGCCGACGCCGTGGCGGAGGATTTTCGAGAGTTCGCGGCCGTAGGGGGAGCGGAAATCGGCGTCGTCGAGGGCGCGGGCGATGGCGTGTTTTTCCTCCTTGGTGCAGAAGTTGGTGGAGAGCAGGTCGCGGGCGGTGTCGGCGCAGGCGTTCTGGGTGAAGTGGACGAGATAAACCGGCGAGCGGCCCTGTTCGTTGAGCTCGGCGACTTTTTCCTGGAGCTGGGTGGTGGAGTATTCGAACTCGAGCGGGACCGGGCGTTGGTCGGACTGGACGAGAGTGGTGGGCGCGCCGGTTAGCGCGGTGAGTTGTTTGGAGAAAAACGAGGAGTCGCCTAGGGTGGCGGACATCAGGAGGAAACGCGCGCGCGGCAGGGTGAGAAGCGGAATTTGCCAGGCGGCGCCGCGCGAGTGGTCGGAGTAATAGTGGAACTCGTCCATGATGACGTCGTCCACCGGGGCGTGCGCGCCGTCGCGGAGGGCGATGTTGGCGAGGATTTCGGCGGTGCAGCAGATGACCGGGGCGTCGTGGTTGACGGTGGCGTCGCCGGTGATCATGCCGACGTTTTCCGGGCCGAGGACGTGGCAGAGGGAGAGGAATTTCTCGTTGGCGAGCGCCTTGATCGGGACGGTGTAGTAGGAGCGGCGGCCTTGGCAGAGGGATTTGAACTGGAGGGCGAGGGCGACCAGCGATTTGCCAGAGCCGGTGGGGGTGTTGAGGATGACGTTGTTGCCGGCGAAGAGTTCGAGGATGGCTTCTTCCTGATGGTCGTAGGGTTCGGTGCCGGTGTTCGTCAGATAATCGAGAAACGCGTTGAGGATGTCGTCCGGGGTGGGGTTTTCGGGGAGATTCTTGCGGCTGAGCGGGGCGGACATCTGGCGAACATTGAACTTCGAACGCCCAACATTGAACATTGAAATAAGAGGAAATCGGCGATGCCTTCAATCGGACCTTTGAGAGCTGGGGCCGCCCGCATGCGCATTCCTGCATCGGCATCCGCGCGCCTCACCAAGACGATTTTCGAGTGCCGGGTCGGCCTGGATGACAGGCTGGCATTCGTGTTCATCGCGACACCTGAGCGGGTTTTCGTCTTCATCGGCGACCACGACGGGATTGAGGATCCGTTCCAAGGTGTGATTTTGCGGGCCCTCAACCGATCCCGCTCACAGACGCTTACTGCGCGGCGAGGAATTTCAGCACATCCTCGGCCTGCTTTTCGGTCGAGGCGCTGAGGTCGCTCCAGACGAGTTTCCCATCCTTGAAGAGGAAGGCCTGGCGCTTGGCGAAGCCGAGGGTTTTTGGCACTCCGAAGGCGTCGATGACCTTGCCATCCGCATCCGCCAGTAGATCGAAGGGGAGCTTGTATTTGTCCTTGAAGGCCTTCTGGGCGGGGGCCTTGTCCGCGCTCACGCCGAAGATTTTGACGCCCTTGTCCGTCAGGGCCGCGTAGGAATCCCGGAGGCTGCACGCCTGTTTCGTGCAGCCGGGGGTGTCGGCCTTCGGGTAGAAATAGACCAGCGTGAAGCCCTTGGCCGCGGCATCGGCGAGTTTGACCACCTGGTCGTCCTGATTCATCTGCTCGACGACCGGCATCGGCGAGCCGACGGCGAGTGGCTCGGCCAGGGCGTTGCTGGCAAAAATGCTGGTGGAAACGGCGGTCAGGATCTGCGTGATCGATTTCATCTTGGCCAAGCATACACCAGATTCCGGATTGGCAACCTCGAGTTGCGGTGGACGCCGACGGGGAGAGGGAGTCGGTTTCCACCCCGGGAAATTGTGTCTTGAATCCCTCCCCGGTGAGACTCCATGCTGCCGACAGACCATGCCAAAAGCCGGTGCCGAGCAAGAAACCATCTATGAGGGAATCCCAGCCTCTCCCGGTATCGCCATCGCTCCGGTGCATGTGGTGGCCCGGGGATTTTCCGCTCCCGAGGTCTATGAAATCCCCGAGTCCGAGGTCGGGCGCGAGCAGGAACGCTTCCGGCAGGCGCTGGAGGTCACCAAGCGGCAGTTGATCGAATTGCAAAGCCGCCTGGAGGATTTATCCGGCGACAACGAGAGCGGCATTTTCGAGGCGCACGTGATGATTCTCGAAGATCGCTCGGTGGTGGACCGCGTGCTGCTCGCCATCGAGAAACGCCAGCAGAACGCGGAATACGCGTTTTATGCGATCATGCAGAATTTCCTCGAGGCGATGCGGCGCATCCCGGACCCCTATTTGCGGGAACGCACCGCCGACATTGAAGACGTCGCACAGCGGGTTTTGAGGAATTTCAGCACCGAGGGCGACGTCCGCCCGCAGGGGCCGGATGGCCAGCATGTGCTCGTTGCCTACGATCTGGCGCCATCCGACACCGCTTCGATGAACCGTCGCAACGTGCTGGGTTTCGCCACCGAGCAAGGCAGCGTGAATTCCCACACCGCCATCCTCGCCCGCGCCTTCGGCATTCCCGCGGTCGTCGGACTGGACGGTGCCGTGATCGACATCATCGCGCTCACGCCTTCGATTCTCGACGGTTACACCGGGAAACTGATTCTTCACCCTTCCCCGGAAACACTCGAGCGCTACCGCAGCCTGACGCTGGCCAAGGAAAAAGTCCGCAGCTCGCTGGACGCCATGCGCGGCGCGGCGACTCAGACCGTGGATGGTCGTCCGCTCACGGTCTCCGCGAATATCGAGATTGTGGACGAGTTACCGCTG
>JBIHZT010000287.1:0-5469 GCA_044240265.1 Luteolibacter sp.
GCGAGGGTGCCGTTGAGCCACGGGGTTTGCTGGCTGTTGCCGTCGGCGTCGTTCTGGATGGTCTGGCCGTTGTAGCTCACGACGCGGTTGGCGCTGTCGAAGGTCATCGCGCCCTGGGGCACTTCCTTGAGATGCTTTTTCGGCGGGGCTGGCGTGCTGTCGAGGGTGCGGATTTCGTCACTGGGCCAATAGGCGATGTTCCATGAAAGCAGGGTGTTTCCTGACTTTTTCTCGGTGGTGGTTTGCGGGCGACCGGCGCTGTCGTAGGCGATTTCCCGCACGGTGCCGTTCGGGCGCGTGACACTGGCGAGGCGGCCGTCCGGGTTCCATGCGTAGGTGGTGGTGCGCGGGCTGCTGGTGCTGTCGAGCTTGTCGATGACTTGATAGAGCCGCCCGTGGCTGTCGTAGGTGTATTCGACGTGGCCGGTGCCGTTTTCGCTGCCGCCGGGGTAGATGAGCTTGGCGAGTTTTCCGGATGGATAGTAGCGGTAGCCGATGGTTTGTCCGCCGAAGGTGTAACTTGTGACGCGGTTGAGTCCGTCGTAGGTTCGGCCGATGGAGTTGGCTCCGTTTTCGTTGACGGATAGCAGGTTGCCGTTGTTGTCGTGGGAGGTGTAATTCACCGTGCCGCCGCCGGTGCCGGAGTAGGTGACGCTCGCGGGGCGTCCGGTGGTGGGATGGTAGGCATAGGTGGCGGTGTCTCCGCTGGATTCGGTGAGTTTGGCGACGCGTCCGTTATCGGTGTATTCGGTGAGGGTGGGCTGGCTCTGTGGCGGGATGCTGTGGGTGCGGCGGCCGAGCGCGTCATAGCGGGACTCGTAGATGTTGAGGCCGCGGTCTGTGAAGAAGCGCAGGCGGCCCATGCGGTCGAATTCGCTGAGGGTTTGCAGGCCGTCGGCATGGGTTTCGAGGGTGCCGGGATAGCCGCTCTGGGTGGTGCCGTATTGGTGAGCCGCATTGCGGATGCCGCTGTTGGAACCGGGGTTGCTGCTGGAGGTGAGGCGGTTGTCGCCGTCGTATTGGAAAACCGTGGTTCGGGAGCCGGGTTTGCGGGTCTCGTTCATGTCGCCGTTGGCATGGCGAATGAACTGGGTGGCGCGCCCGGCGGCGTCGGTCTCGCTGGCGGACCAGTCGCGGCTGTCGTAGGCGGTGTCCGAGAGGGTGGTGCCTGCGAGTTTGGCGAGTCTGACTTTGTCGGTGGCGGTGTAGGTGGTGGCCTGCTGTGGGCGCTGGCCCGCGTTGTCGGCAGGCGGGGTGAGGGTGGCGGAGCGGCCTTGGTTGTCGTAAGTGGTGGCTGTGGCGGCGGCAATGCCTGCTTGATCGGCGGTGGTGTCGGTAACTTGGCGGCGTTGGTTGTAGGTGTAGGCGGTCACGCGTCCGTTGGGATCGGTGACGGACACGAGGTTGCCACGGGCATCGTGATCCTCGTTGGTGACGAAGCCGCCTGGGGCGGTGGTGAGGTCCGGCTGGCCGTTGGCATCGTAGGTTTTGGCGGTGACAAGGCCGTCGCCATCGGTGATGGATGCCACGCGACCGATGGCGGCACCACTTTGAATGTATGCGTGTGTGGCGGTGGATTGATCGGGGGTGCCTTTGGCGGAGATTATTTGTTGGGGACGGTCTTTTCCGGCGTCGTTGCCGCTGGTGAAATACACATAGTCGGTTTGGACGCCATGCGGATCGGTGACGAGGTCGAGCCGGTGCAGGCTGTCGTAATCCATCAGGGTGAAGCCGCCGCCTCGTGGGTGATCAATGCGCTTGAGGTTGTGGAAGCTGTCGTAGGTGTATTGAGTGATTTCCCCGGTGGCGGTGGTTCGTGAGGCGACGCGGCCCTCGCTGTCATAGGCGGTGGTGGTGAGATTGCCCCTAGCGTCGCGTTTGCCGGCGGCCCGGCCTTTTTCGTCGTAGAGGTAGTGGGTGATGCCGCCCTGGGGATCGACTTCATAGTTGTCGCGTCCACTGTAGTGGAGGCGGTAGGTTTTGGCGGTGTCACCATAGAGGAATTGGCGCTCCACACGCCCGAGCGCGTCATAGACGTTCTGGACGATGGTTTCCGCGTCGTGGTTGCGCAGTCTAACGATTTTATGCTCGGTGGCGGCGGTGGCACCGGGATCGCCCGCGACGGCATAGTCGAACAATGTGTTTTTTCCCTCGGGATCGGTTGAAAGGGTCAGGTTGCCGTGAGTGTCATAGGCAAAGCTGACATTGCGGGCGGGCGTGGTGGAATCCGTGACGCTGGTGATGCGCAGGGTGGTGGCATCGTAGCCGAAGGTGTATCTGCGGCCCACATGATCCTGGACAAAGTCAATGCGGCCATCCGCAAGGTAGGTGAAAGTCATTTCCCGGCCATCCACGTCGGCGATTTTGGTGGCCTTGCCGGTGGTGTCGAAATGGATGGTGTTGCCGAGACGCTGCTTGAGTTGATAGGCACCGGACACCTTGGCGAGCGTCATGGTGGAGCCGGAAGGCGCGGTGTAGGTACCGTCCGGCTGGACGATGAACTGATGGATGTCGCGCCCTACGCGCAACGAAACCCCGCTGTCGCGCATCTGATCGACCATCCATGCCGTGACCAGCGAGGCCGCGGCCCACTCCTTGGGCGTGGCGTCAATGCGATAGAGGTCGCTCGTGGCGGCCACGGCCGCCAGGAAAACAGCCGCCTGCCTCGGGCTGCCCATGCCGAGCATTTCCGGCTCGGCGGTGCGGGCGTCCGCCCGTATGTGCAGGTTGTGCGACCAGCCGTAGCCGAGGTGCTGGTCGTCACGTGTGGCAGTGTTGGAAGAATAATCCCGGGTGAAGCCCAAGCCGCGAGGAGCCTCCTCCAGGCCGGTCATCAGGTCTTCGACGGCATGAACGAAGCCGCCCGTGGCCATGTCCACCGGATCACTGCCGTAGTAGCTTTGCTTGAATGAGGGTGGAGATACGATGGATTTGACAATCGACGGAATTGACGGCGGTTGATAGAGAGTGGCCGGATTGTACTTGTAGGAATTGGTGATCGGCGGCGAAACCACCTGTCCGAAGCTGGTGGCGTATCCGCCTGCATAGCCGCCGCTGATGATCATGCCAGCGAGGGTGGGACTGCGAATCACCCAGCCGCTGCCTGTCCAGATGTCCTGCGTCACGCTGGCACTCTGCGGCAGCATCACTTGCGCGGATTTATTGAGAACCAGCCATTCGAGGTTTTGCTTGATGGTTTGATCCGCCCAGGTTTCTCCGGGATCATAGCTGCCGTTGCCATTCGCATCGGTGTATTCACCAGGGTCGGGCACGCCGTTGAAGGTATCGTAGCCGGTCAGCGTCGGTTTGACCGTGCTCCAGTTGGAGGCGCGTCCCAGTACGATTTTCTGGGTACCGCCCGCCTGATTGGCCGTGCGGAGGATGTTGACAGTGGAAACCGCGTCATACGGAGACCCGTCGGGTTTGGCCTGCATCTGTTGGATGACTCCGTGCTCCATCGCGCTCCAGAACAGGGAACCGAGGTTGAAAACGCGGTCGAATCGACCGTCGTCGCTAAGGCCGTCATCGGCGATGGAATCGGAATACTGCAAGCCCACATCCACATAAAACCCCTCCTCCTGCGCCACCCGTCCGAAGCGGTGGCGGTCCAACGGCAGCACCCGGTTTTTCGCCGCGAGCGCGTTCGTGAGCATCGTGGTCTGGCGCAGCCAATTCAATCCCATGATGTTGAGCAGTTCCGTGCGCACCTCCCGCGAATCCTCTGCCTTGCCCGCATCCTTGTGCGCCTTGAGCTGTTCGTGGCGTTTCTGCAACAGTCGCTCGGAGGTGGTGAAGCCGTAAATGATGGCGTACGAGCACGGAGCCGCACTTGATGTGGTCTTCTTGTAGGTCTTCTTCTCGCTTGACGCTCCCAGCGTCGGATGATTCACCGTGATGGTTAGATCCATCGTGTTTGCGCTCAACGTGCCGGATGGGTCGCGTCCCGCCTCGCTGGCGGGCAGCACGTCATCAAGGCGCAGCTCGGCAGCGTTGCCGGTGAAGGTCAGTGAAATCTTGCGTCCTTTGAGCTCGGCGGTGGGAAGTGTGTAGTCGAGCGGATCGCTTCCTGTGTATTGGAAACGGACGGTGGACTTGAGGGCTGCAAGGGCGGGATCGGACGTTCCGGTGAAATATTGGAAAGTTCCAGCGGGCTGGCCGTTAACCGGATGAATGTCCACGAGAGTAATGGCCTGCCATAGCCACTGCACGGAGTTGTCAGCGAGCTTCCGTCCACCGATGGTTTGCTCCATGGAGTTGGTTCCCACAGCGGAGTGCAGGGCCGTGGCCCGCGCCGTCATGTAGGCGTTCACCGCCGTCTGGCTCAAGCCACTGGCGGTGTTGGCGTCCGCCGTGCCACCGGCCTGCGTGAGAAGGGTCGCCCGCTCGTAGCCGCTGGCCGCTGTCAGATCCATTCCGGATCCCAGCGACTCATGGACTTTGTATGCGGGATCGAGATAATACGGTTCCCCGTTGATTTTCATTTCCACGACCGTCCGGTCGAAAATCAACCGTGCCCCGTCGGGCAGCGCGGTGGAATCGAACAACGGTTTGCCGGAATTGGCCGCCACGCCGCAGCCCCGGCTTTCAAGGAACCGGTAACCCCATAGGATTCGCTTGGCCACATCCTCAGTTGCCGTGACACCCAGAACCTGCTGGACGGTGCCGCCAGCCACCTGTTGGAAGGTTTTCCCCGGATAAGGGGTTTCCGCCAGTCCGATCCATTGGCGCATCACGTCGTAATCCACCTTGCCGCTCACCGACAGCAACTTCAGGTCCGCCGCCGGGTAGCCCGCGCTTTTAAGCAGGTCCACCAGAAGGGCACACTGGTCGAGGTCGTTGCCCGTGCCTTCTAATAGAGTAAGCGCCGGTCCCTTGCGCAAACCGTGATAGCATTCGTATTCCAGATTGTTTCTCACCCAATTGAAAATCCGCAGTGCCTTCGCCGTCGCGTCCTCGCCCGGAACCGCCTGCCCTGACCCCAGCGCCTGTGCCAGAGCCGCCACCTCCGCATCCATGGCGGCGGGAACCGTAAGCGCCATGGCCGCCATCGGGCCGTCGTCCAGCGGTGTCGCGGCAGCCGTCACCCGGAGATCCTCAGTCCCGGCACCGGACGAATCCAGAGCGCCAGCATATTCAACCGCCGAGTTGCGCCAGTAGGATGGATCCTGTGCTTTTGCGACGCCCGCCAGAAGGCAAACCGCGGCCATGCTCGACCGGGCGAACCGGGTCAGATTTTTTCCGTCGCGTTGTGTCAATGAATGTTCTCGTTTCATACAATCCTGCTGTTTCCTGAAGGTGTTCCTTTTACTGCGAATCAGGGTAAACCGGCAGCCATGCCGGCCCCCTGCTCCACGTTTCCTACCGCATCGGTAACGAAAGACTGAACTCCCGAAGCGCCTCCGTCGGCAGACGTCAAACGTCCGAGCGGGTCGTATTCGAGTTCTTGTCGCAGCGTACCGTCCTCCGCGC
>JBIHZT010000288.1:0-5462 GCA_044240265.1 Luteolibacter sp.
GAAGTTGGCGGTTCCGAAATTCTGGCTGAAGCCGGTCAGGCTGTCGCCGGTGACCGCTTCGAGGCGGAAAACGAGAGAAGATCCGTCCGGGAACCAGGCCCGCACGTCGCCGTTTTCGCGTTTGCAGCGCTCCAGATCGACTGGTTTCAGGGCGACCGAGCGGAGAGTCTCGACCGGCAGTTTGACTTCGCGGAAAGGGGTTTTCACGGTGATCATGCCGTCGATGATGGAGATCACCTCGCCGGCGATGGTGTCGCCGTTGCGCAACTCCATGCGCTCGGTATTCGGCTTTACTTCGGGCGCGGCGGGTTCCGGTTCGTCGTCCATTTCCATGATCCCCTGGTTTCCAAACTGGCGGATGCCGCCTAGCATCTGCGGTGCGGGAAGCTGCTCCACCTCGCCATCCCACGCGCCGACTTCGATGCGTGAGATACGCACCGGGGACTCGTTCTGGGTGATGAAATGAATGCCGCGGCCGATCTCGTTGCGGACGACATCCGGATCGGTCCAGACGTCGATGATGTGGCCGTCCACAAACAAGCAGATCTTGCCCGACTTCAAGCTGGCGCGGACCTCGATGCGGGCCTTTTCATTTTCCTGAAGGGTCACCGCGTTGGGCGTGTGGCCGAGGAATTTCTGGGTCTTGCAGCTGCGCAGATAGACCGAGCGCGTCTGGATGGTCATTTCATACCCGGTGGTCGGGTGGTCGCTGGCGAGGTCGTCCGAGAAAAACACCAGCTTGAGACCGAAGGACCCGCGCCAGGTGGCGTCGAAGGCGATGGCGCACTCGTCGGGGAGGTTCACGTTCCGCGCGATGCTGCCGGCGGCGGTGGAGCGGAAGCCGGAGTTCTGATAGGTCCAGGCCGGCTTGTCGCCGGATTGTTTCCAACCGTCGAGGCCGGTCGGCCCCTGATAGATGAAATCCGGACGCTCGGAAACACGGACGTCGCGGATCATCAGGCGGTTGAACTTCATGCGGCCGGCGAACCAGGTGTCCAGCTCGACGGTGGCGTCCGATACCGAGGCGAGCTGGCCGCGGACCATGTCGCCATTGGTCAGGGTGACGGTCGCTTCGTGTTTGGCGGCGAGCTCCGGTTGTTCGGCGGCGAGTGTGAGATCAAGGACGTTCTTGAGCAGGAATGGGACGGGCTTTTCGAGGATGGTGGATTTCCAAACCAGCCGGTCGGTGGTGAGTGACTCCATCGATCCGGAAAGTTGATCATTGTTAGAGAAGCGCACGCTCGACTCGACCGTGTCCGCCGAGTGGGCGGGTACCAGGGTGAGGGCAAGCATCAAGGGCAGCAGCGAGTGTTTCATTCTTCCGCTTTCACTTCGGGTTTGGAATCGAGCCGCTCCATCGCGACGACGCCGGCGCGGTGGATTTTCAACGAGCCTAGCAGCGGGTGCCGGGCGGTGACGCCCTCGGGTGAGAACGCGCAGGACGAAACCCGGAGCGAGCCCTCACCGCTGAGGCGCAGGGCGAAGGTATGATCGTTCGCCGGGGAGGGCTGACTTTCCGGCTGGGCGAAAAATACTGTGGAAACGTCCGCCTCGGAGAGTTCGAGCGGTTCTTCCTGAAAGTCGCTCTTGAACGAAAACACCGCGCCTTCCGGTCCTTTGCGGATACGGATGAGCCGCCCGCTCCAGCGGTCCTCGTCGCGGCTGATGAGGCTGTCGGTCTTGGTGTCGCCGCGGTCTTCGGAGCGGTGGCGGGCGCGGACGTTGTCGAGCTCGAGAATCTCGATGGCGCGGATTTCCTGCGAGAGTCCGGCGGAGGAGGTGCTGACGAGTGTCACCCCATTGCCGGGCGGTGCGTCGGCGACTGGGTCCACGCCGGCGCCTTCGGGCTCGCCGTTGAGCAGCAGGTGAAGTCGCGAGGCTTTGCGGTCCACGCGGATTTCCACGTCCATCTGATTGTTGGCAAATTGGTCCGGTGTCCGGGCCAGCAGGATGACCGTTTGGAAGCGCTTGCCCTTGCTGGCCTCGCGTTTGATTTCCAATCCGGCACCGTTGAACTGCATGTAGTAGCGGTCCACCGACTCGACCTTGGGGGTGAGGGGATCGGCGAAGTAGATTTGGAAATTCGGGTTCGCCTGCCATTTCAAGGTGAACTTGAGGATGAACTGCGGGGGCGTCTCGAATTTCCGCGACCCTGATGCGGGGCCGTCCGCGACGAGCGTGCCGTTGGAGAATTTCCATTGCCGCGACTCATCCACATCGCGGCTCCACTCTTCGGTGCTTCTGGGGCCGGTGTAGATCGCCTTCCGCTTGTGGACGCCAAGCTGCATCGATTTCAAAGCCGCGCGCGGGATCGTCAGGCGTCCGGCATACTCGGTGAGCACTCCGAGGTTTTGCTCGTCGAGGGTTTCGACGGTGGCCGGCAGGAGGTCGCCGTTGGTGAGTTCGATCAAGGTGCCGGGCGGGGGATTCGCCGTCTCCGGGGCGCTGAACTCCACTTTATCGACGGCTCCGGCCTTGAGCAGGACCGGCTCCAGTGAAAGCTCGGAGGCGAGCTCGACGACGCCGGATTCGTGGATTGAGCGGACGGTTCCGGTCAGGCGGGCGTCGCCGGTCAGGGTGAGCTTGTCCGCGTGGGCCATGCCGGTGAGGAGCAGGCCCAGCGTCAGGTTAGAAATCCGCGTCCCAGTCATCGATGGCATTGGTGGAAGGTTGGAAATCCAGCATGATCGCGGATTCGAGGTTGAGGTCCACATCGCCGTAGATGGGATTGGAAATGCGGATGGACGAGGCGTCGCCGGCGAGCGGGCGGCCGGAGACCTGGCCGAGCGGGCTGAGGCGGATGATGAGATTGTCGGCGACTGGCTCGCTTTCCTTGGCCAGTCCGTTGCGGGCGAAGCGGATCTCGGCGATGTCGTCGAGTTGGAACTGGAAGCGGCCGTATTTCCCGTCGAGTGCGACTTTTCCGTCGCGCATCGCGCCGACTTTTCCGGAGAAGCGGTCGGTGCCGTTTGTTAGCAGGACGATGTCCTGGTCGTCGATTTGGAGGCTGCGTGCCGAGTCGGGCATTCCGTTCCATTCGGCGACCATGACGTCGGAGATTTTTACCGGTGAGTCCTCGGTCTGGACCACGAAGCCGAAGCCCGCGCCCTTGCCGGAGAAGCGGGCGGGGTCTCGTCCGTCGGCGCCGCCCTCGCTCCAGTTCACGACGAACTCGTCATTGATGAAGATGGAAATTTCTCCGGTGAGTCGGTTGCTGCGGATTTCCATGCGGGCCTTGCCGGTGTCGCCGAGGCGGACGGCGTTGCCATTGATCTGCACCCGCTCGACGACGGGGTCGCCGTCGTCGTCCACCGTGGTGCGGAAAAGCATTAGATGGGTGGAGAAAATCTGGATCACGTAGCTGTTACCGAAGAGTATGGGCAGCACGCTGGAGTCGCCGGGGGCGAATCCCTGGGGCCGACGTGGCGGGTTTTCCGGGTCCTTGTCGGCGGGATCTCGGGGCTTGGTTTTCGCGAAGTCCGCATGGAAGCCGATCGCGATGGAGAGGCGGTTCCTCCAGGCGAGGTCGAAGCGAAGCACGGAGCGGTCCGGCATCGCGTTTTCACGGAGTAGCGCGGTGCCTGATTGTCGGTTCGCCCAATACCAGGCGGAGCCGGAGAAGGACCAGCGTCCGGGTTGGTCTTTGTTCGGTTTGGCGGTCTTGTCCTCCACCGCGGAGTCCGGAGCGGGCGGCGGCATGCCGTCGGGGAACGAGGCGTTCGCCATGGTCCACTCGTCCGCGATGAAGGGGCCGTGATAACGGAGGCGTCCGCCGAGGGGGCTGGGCGCGAGCATGGAGACCTGGTTGCGCGGGATCCTCATGCTGCCGGCGAAGAGAGTGGCGAGGGTGATGGTGTCGGCGTCGAGATCCGTGATGGTACCCGGGACGTTGTCGCCATTCACGAGGGCGAGGTGGGAGTATGAAGTGAGGGATTTGGCCGGCCTGCCGCCGCGCAGGACGATGTGGCGGAGTTGCGCGGGCTTGAACTGGACGGGCGCGTTGAGATCGTCTCGCTGCCAGACGACTTCCGCGCCCTCCTTGATGCCGCGGAAGGTGCCGTGCAATTGATCGCCGTTGGCGAAGCGCATGAGGTCCGGTGATTCGGCGGCGGCCAGAACCATGAAGCTGGAAATCCAGGGGATGACGAGCTGGCGGATCATTTTTCGTAAATCGGCAGGAACCGGTAGTTCAGCGCGAGTGAAAGCAGCGCGCCGGCGGTGTTGAACGACGCTCCCTGGTTGCCGGGGAACGAGCCGTCGGTCGACTGGATGGTGGCGAGATAGCGGATGTTGCGGGTGTTCCATTCCTTCCAGGTCGCCTCGTCCGCGTGGAACAAGGCCTGTGACATGTAGTATTCGAAATAGAATGGATAGTAGCGGTCGCGGTAGTCGATGTTCTTCTTCAGATAGGCGAGGCTTGCCTGATAGCCCTTGGAATCCCGCTCCTTGGCAAGGGAGAGGCAGAGGATGCCGATGGCGGTGAGGGTAGGCTTGCCGCCGGAGGCGGAGGTGTAGCCGTAGTCGCCGTCCCGGCCGCGGCAGGTGGCGAGGTAGGCGAGGCCTTTTTTGATGGATTCGTCCGGCACGGCGACGCCGGCGTTGCGGGCGGCGAACAAGGTGACCATCTGGCAGCCGGTGACGGTGGTGTCCGCATCGCGGCTTTCCAGGGTGTAGCGCCACGCGCCGAAGCGGTTTTTCTTTTGGGAGCTGACGATCAACTCGACGGCCTTCTTGAGTGCCGGGGCGATCCGCGGGTCGTCAAGCACGCCATAGGATTCCGCGAGCGCCTTGGTGGCGAAGGCATGGTTATACATGCTGGAGCCGATGTAGCCGTTTTTGTCGTTCTGTTGGGAAAGGATGTAGTCGATGCCCTGGCGGATGTTTTTGGAATAGGTGCCGTTGTTAGGATCTTCGCCATGGGTGAGGAAGGCGGCCACGCAGAGGCCGACCACACCGGGCTCGGAGCCGACGCTGTCGTTCCAGCTCCCCTTGTCGCTTTGGTTTTTCGCGAGGTATTTCAATCCCCGCTCATAAATCATTTCCGCCTGGGCCGGGATGGCGTCGTCCTGGCGGCCCTGCAAGTCCTGCCCGGCCGCGATGCCGCTGGACGCGACTCCGACTAACACCAAAAGCACGCGCACGAACGGAATCCGGGCGGACGGGGGATGGGGGATTGAAGGTTTCATTTCAGCTTTTGTTCGGCACCGCGGTTGTAGGCGTCGAGGGCTTTGCGGAATTCCTCCGGGAGGACGTGGCCGGCGCTGCCGCTGGCCTTGGGGACGCGGCGGGCCTCGCTTTTTCCACCGGTCTCGCCCGCGGTGTCGCCGTTCGCGGCGTCGGATAGACCGGTGATGCCGTTGCTGCCGGTGTCGCTGGGTTTGTCGCCCTTGCCTTTGCCCTTGCCGTCTTTATCACCGTCCGGGGTTTTTCCCATCATGCGTTCCATCATGTCCATCATGGCG
>JBIHZT010000010.1:0-17536 GCA_044240265.1 Luteolibacter sp.
GCGCGGATGAACTCGGGCGTCGCCTGGATCACGCCGCCCTCGCCTTGGATCGGCTCCAACAGAATGGCGGCGGTCTCGGGACGCACGGCGTTTTCCAGTGCGCCGATGTCGTTGAACGGCAGATGACGGAATCCCGGCAGCAGCGGGTCGAAGCCCTCCTGGATTTTCGTCTGCCCGGTGGCGGACATCGCGCCGAGCGTGCGGCCGTGGAAGGATTGGAGGAACGTGACTACCTCGTAGCGTTGCGAGCCATCGGCCTGCGGGCGCTTGCGGCCGAAGCGGCGGGCGGATTTGATCAGGCCGTCGTTCGCCTCGGCGCCGGAGTTGGAGAAGAAGATCTTCCCCGGAAGGCGGACGTGGTGGACGTTGATTTCCTCGGCGAGCTCCGCCTGGAGCGGGCTTTGATAGAGATTGGAAACATGCATCAGCTCGCCGGCCTGATGGCGAATCGCCTCGACCAACGTGGGATGACAATGGCCGAGCGAACACACGGCGATGCCCATGCAGAAATCCAGATAGCTTTTTCCCGTGTCGTCCCACAGGCGCGCGCCGGCACCTCGCACGGGGACCAGCGGGAAGCGGCCGTAGGTGGGTAGAACGTGTTGCGCGTAGAGTTCGGGAGTCGTCATGAATAGGCGGGAAAGGGGCGGAGCCTAGCGCCGTTCCGGCAAATGGCAAAGCGTGAAATTCAATACGCCCATCCACCGGCCGGCCGACGACGCGGGCGGAACCAAAAGCGGCCCTCCGGAGACGGTTCTCCGGTGGGCTTTCTCTTTCAGGTCGGATAGAAGGCGACCGGTCGGCTGATGATCACGGGAGATACCGTGCGGGACTCTTCACGAAGTGACTGCGGCATGATTCGCCGCAGAACCAATAGGTCCTTCCCTCGTGCCGGACTTGAGGAGTGCCCGGAGATTTGGAAATTTCCAGGCATCCGAAGTCACGGTTGTGACGACAAACAAGGCACTGCTGCCGCACCGCGTTTTCCGGCGGCACGGGCGGCAGTGGCGCACAGGCCATCACGAGTAAACACGCCGCGATTGGAGCGGACCATGACAGGTGATTCATCGTCAGAAGGTGTAGGAAATGCCCGTGATGAGTCGTAAATCCGTTTCCAGCTGATCGCCATTTAAATTCTGCACCACCGGAAACTGCACCCCGACACTGGCAGCCAGACGCTCGCTGAAGGATACTTTCACACCGGGCGAGATGAAGAGGACCGTTCCGCCCGTGGCTTCATCGTCCGCGCCGTCTTCCTCGCTCATTTGCACATGGCGCAAGGTCGCTTCGGCCACGAGACTCACTTGTGGATAGGTTGCCGCATCTCCGCACACGCGCCATGCGAGTGAGCTGCCGAGATCCAGACGATCCCCGAGGCGATAGTCGTGAGCCTCACCACGGAAGGTGTAGATCGCGCTAGCGTCGAGGGTGACCGCGGCCGTGAGCGGCACCGTGTATGCAAAGCCCGCCAAACCATCCCAGGCACCCGTGCCCGCCGTGGCGGAGGGCTCCACCGGCTCGCCTTCACTGTTCGTGATCGAGGAATCTCCGGTCGGCGCCTTGATGCCGCCGAGCAGGGCAAACTGTCCCGCGGGGCCCTGGTAGAACCGATACTTGCCGGTGAGCCAGAGGTCGGTAAAGCCGTCCGGATCGAAAGTGACCTCATCACCATTTTCAAACTCGCGGTTTCCCTCGCTGGCGAAGTAGCCGTAGGTGAGGCCGAGTTGGAAATTCTCCATGATGCCGTAGCTGACATTGAAGGTGGAGAGGAACGAGCGGTCGAGCAGGTCCACTTCCTCCGGCTTTCCGCCGGGGCTGTCGAATTCCGTCCAGTCGAGCTGGAAAGAGCTGGAGAATTGGCCGGGCTTCAGCGTTTCCGCGGAAAAGGTGATGAATCCACTGCCGGAGGTGCCGGGACCATGATCGGCCGATGCCGTGTGAATCGCGACGAGCGAGATGACAAGTGATGTGATGGATAATTGAAGTTTCATAAAATGGATCGATGGATTTCCGCCGGCTGCCCGAGCGGGAAAATGAGAGTTGGTGGAGTCCTCCGGACATGGTGCCGGTGACTCGCCGCCTGACAGCAGGCGGCGTGGGTGATGAATCAGAAAATGCGGATCATCACACTTCCCGCGGCGGCGGCAGCGGCGGGCGCTCGCGTCTGAAACGGGCGCGGTCATCCAGTTTTACAAACGTGAGAGATCGATGGGAGCGGCTGAGAAGCTTCATGCCACCCGTCCAGCAAATGACAGGCGGTAACTTCAGCTCCACCTCCTTTTCGGGAGCGCGCCTGTCATCCTGGTCGGATTTCCCCAGCTCATTGGCGACAAGTTTGCAAAGTTCGCACGGGTGCTTGCCATCGAAGGTCATGACCAGTGCCTCAGATAGTGGAGCCGATTGGGAATACTCCACCGTCATGTTCACCCAGCCGACCATCTGCACCACCGCGTAGTGCAGACCCATCGTCAAGGTCGCTACCAGCAGCAGAACCAGGCGGATCAAATGGAAGGTTTTACGCGTCATGTATGAGCCTTGGAAATCACGTCTCGCATGGTGAAACAAGATTCGGCCCGCACTCCTAGCTTCCCCAATTACGACCTGCGAGCCTATTTCCACGAATATTTTTCAATCGCATTGCGCCAATAAAAACGTTGGGGGGCCTGCTTCGGAGGGAAGATTTAGGCTTGGCGAATGAGGTGACAGGCTGCGCGCTGGGTGGAATCGGCCAGCGCGCGGGAACACGTCACGCCGTCGCCTTGTGCGGGAGTCTGCCGGATTTCGCCCCGTCGAGTTACTCGACATCCGTCAACCACGAATTCCTGCTAGTTCTCAACCAGCTTCGCGCCGTCATCGAAGCTGCCGGGGAACCCATCACCCCGCCCGGCCTGCCGCTGCGGGTGAAGGAGCATGGGAAGTTCATCATGACGGACTGCATCCGGATTTAAGGATCAAGTTCCCTCGTCCTTCCATTTGCGAGAAGCCGCAGCGAATTCATGATCACCAGCAGCGTCGCGCCGGTGTCCGCTAGAATGGCCAGCCACAGGCCGGCGATGCCGAGGAAGGCGAGGATCAGGAAAACCGCCTTGATCGAGAGGGCGAAAGTGACATTGAAGCGGATGATGCGCAGAGTGCGGCGGCCGGTGAGGATGGCGTCCGCGACTTTCGTTAGATCGTCCTTCATCAGCGCGATGTCCGCCGTCTCGATGGCGGTGTCGCTGCCGATGGCTCCCATCGCGAAACCGACATTGGCGACGGCCAGGGCGGGCGCGTCGTTCACCCCCTCGCCGAGCATGCCGACGTGCTGGTAGAGACTCACGAGCTTGCGGACGTGATCGACCTTCTGCTCGGGCATGAGATCGCCGATGGCTTCGTCGATGCCCGCTTGTTTCGCGATGGCGGAGGCGGTGCGCTGGTTGTCACCGCTGAGCATGACGATTTTTTCAACACCGGCGGCGTGAATGAGGCGGAGTGCCTCGACGACCTCCGGGCGGAGCGTGTCCGCGATGGCGATGATGCCGAGGATTTCTCCGTCGCAACCAACGTGCGGCAACAATTCGCCGCCATGGTGGAGATGGCGGCGAATTGGGCATACATGCAGAATCAGTGCAGGTGCAACTCGAAGCGCTCGGTGACGGCTTTGGCGTCGGGAGCGGTTTTGATCGTGAGGATGATCGGCACGTGTTCGCCTGCGGGAAGCTCCTTGTCTGCGATGAGGACATTGGCATCCTTGTCTTTGCCTTTGGCGAAGGCGAGCTTGGTGGGAGCGGAACGTTCGCCGGCGATGCCGGTGATGCTTTGCTCGCCGAGCGCGACGGCCTTGTTCTCCTTGTCGAGGAAGATGACGCGGGCTTTGCGTTCCTTGTCCACGGTGACTTCGATGGCGAAGCCGGCTTTGGACTGAATGACGTGTCCGCCATTCGGGCCTTTGCCGACGTTTTCCTCGTGTTCGTGGTGCTCCTCCGGAGTTTCCTTGGAGTGATCGTCCGCGGCAAAGGCCAGAGGGCTGGCGAACAGGGCGAGGATGGCCGCGGTCAGTTTCAGTTTGGTTTTCATCGTTTGGTTTGGTTGTTGGATTAGGGGTGATTGTTTTCAGTGGGTGGCGGGCGCGTTGAGGGCTAGAGCCTTGGCGGCGGCCTTTTTCCCGAACATGCGGAAGACGGCGGGGGTGACGGCAAAGTCGAGCAGGGTCGAACTGACGAGGCCGCCGACGATGCAGATGGCGACCGGGCTGAGGATTTCCTTGCCGGGTTCTCCCATGGCGATGACGAAGGGGATCAGTGCGATTCCAGCCGAGAGTGCGGTCATCATGACGGGGACGAAGCGTTCGAGCGTGCCGCGTTCGATCATGGCATAGGTGAAACCCTCGCCTTCGTGTTTCATCAGGTGAAGGTAGTGGGAGATCATCATGATGCCGTTGCGCGCGGCCACGCCGCCGACGGCGATGAAGCCGACCAGAGTAGCGATGCTGATATTTCCGACGAGCCACCAGGTGAGTGCGAGGCTGCCCATGAGGGCGAGCGGCAGGTTGAGCAAGACCTGGAACGCAAGGATGAGGCTGCGGAAGTAGGACCAAAGAAGCAGCACGATTACGACCAGGATGCCCGCGAAGAGGATGGCGATGCGTTTGGCGGCGGCCTGCTCGGCGCGGAAGTCGCCCTCGTAGCTGATGAAGCAACCTTCCGGCAGCTTCACCTGGTTGCGGACTTTTTCCTCAAGCTGTTTCACCAGGGCACCGGCGTCGCGTTCGCTGGGTTTGATAGAGACCACGTAGCGGCGCTGGGTGTTTTCCCGATAGACCGCGCTGGGGCCGGCGGCCTCGCGGACGTCGGCGACGAGCTTGAGCGGGATGTAGTCGCCCGTGACCGTGTGAATCGGCAGGTTGCGGATGGTTTCGGCATCGCCGCGCCAGATTTCCGGCAGGCGGATGGCGAGATCGATGACGCGTTGGTTTTCCCGGAGCCGGGCGACGACGGAGCCGCCTAACAGGGTGGAAAGTTCCGCGTTCAACTCGCCGGGGGAAACGCCGTGCGCGAGGGCGCGCTCGCGATCGAGTTCGATGCGGAGCTGGGGAATCTGCGCCTGCATGTCGAGCTTGGCATCCTCCAGTCCGGGAATTGTCTTGGAAACCTTCTGCACCTGCTCGCCGAGGTGGGTGATGGTGGCGAGGTCGGGGCCGAAGATTTTCACCGCCACCGGCGAGGTCACACCGCTGAGCAGGTGACTGATGCGGTGGGACAGCGGCCCGGAGATGATGCTGAAGGTGCCGGGAACCGTCTTGATGCGTTCCCGGATGTCGTCGAGCACGATCTTGAGCGGGCGGCCTTTGCCATCCTTCTTGAAGTCGATGTCGAACTCGACGTTGTTCATCGGGACGACGTGGTCGCTGCGTTCGGCTCGGCCGATGCGGCGGCCGATGTGGAGCACTTCCGGCACCTGTCGGATCTGGGTTTCGACCGCATGTGCGATCTTCTCCATCTCCGCGAGCGAGGTTCCCGGAGCGGCTCCTGTGGTGACGATGGCGGTTTCCTCGTGGAATGCGGGCAGGAAATCGCGGCTCATTTGCGGGTAGAGCAGGAATGCCAGTGCGAGCAGCATGGACACGGCGGCGATGATAATGATCGGTTGGCGCAGGCTGAGGCGCAGGATGGTGTTCTTCAGCAACCACTTGAGGCCCCGCACGAGACGGCCGTCGTTATGGCCGTGGCCTTCATCGGTGGGTTTCACTTTTAGCAGGAACGAGCAGAGCACCGGGATGGCGGTCAGCGAGACGACGAAGGACGCGATCATGCTGATGATCGTGGCGATGGCGATGGGGGCGAAGAGTTTTCCTTCCACTCCAGAGAGGCCGAGAAGAGGGATGAACACCAGCACGATGAGGATGGTGGCGTAGAGGATCGAGTTTCGCACCTCGCCGGAAGCGAGCGCGATGAGTTCCAGCTTCGGCAGCGGTTCCTTGAGTCGGGCGTTTTCGCGCAAACGGCGATAGACGTTTTCCACATCGACGATGGCGTCATCGACCACCATGCCGATGGCCACGGCGAGTCCGCCGAGGGTCATGCTGTTCACACTGAGATCCAGCCAGCGGAAGGTCAACAGGGTGACTGTGAAACTCAAGGGCATGGCCATGAGGGTGATGAAGCTGGTGCGGAAGCTCATGAGGAAGAGCAGCAGCACCAAGGTGACCATGACCGCGCCTTCGACGATGGCTTTTTTGAGATTGCCGATGGCGCTGTCGATGAAGTCGCGCTGGCGGAACAGCACGGTGGCTTCCACGCCTTCGGGCAAGGTGGGTTTGAGCCCAGCGATGGCGGCCTCGATTTGTTCCGTGAGGGCGATGGTATCAAAACCGGGTGCCTTGATCACACTCATGATCACGCCGGGACTGCCATTGACGGCGGCGGCGCCACGTTTCGGCTCGGTGCCCCAAGCGACGGTGGCGACATCCGAGAGGGCGATGGGGCGGCCGTTGGACATCTTGATGATGGTACGAGACAAATCTTCCAACTCGACGGTCATGGCGAGGTTGCGAACCATGATTTCCTGCGGGCCGCTGTCGATGAAGCCGCCGGTGGTGTTGGTGGCGGCGTTTCGCGTAGCTATTTCGAGTTCCTCGATGGTCACGCCGTTGGCCTGCATGCGCCACGGATCCGGCTGGATCTGCGCCTGTTTGACGCCGCCGCCCATGTTGAGAACTTCGGCGACGCCGGGGATGGCTTGCAATCGCATGCGGATCGTCCAATCGGCGACTGTGCGGACATCCATCGGTGTGGTCTTGCCATCGTTGCTTTTGACGCCGATGAGCAGGATTTCCCCCATCAGTGAGGCGACGGGGGTTAGGTAGGGTTGGGTTCCCTCTGGAAGCGATTCGCGGGCGACTTGCAGGCGCTCTTGGACGAACTGGCGGGCCTTGTAGATGTCCGTGCCCCATTCGAATTCGGCGAAGACCAGCGAGAGCGCGATGTCGGACGTGGAGCGCATCCGGGTGAGGCCGGCGACGCCCATCATCGAGTTCTCAATCGGTTGGGTGACCAGGGCTTCGACCTCCTCGGGTGAGAGACCCGGAGTTTCGGTGAGAATCGTGACGGTGGGCTTGGTGAGGTCGGGCAGGACTTCGACGGGAAGCTCGCTGCCGGTTTTGAATCCCATCACCAGGATGAGCAGTGACAGGCAGAGGATGATCGCCCGGTTACGCAGAGACCAGCGGATGAGGTGGTTCAGCATGGATCAGGAAAGTTCGGTGTTTGCGTTGGCGGGTTGGGTGCGGCGCAGCGAGGTGACGACCAGCAGCAGGGCGAGAATGCCGGTGGCGGCCATAAAGAAAATTTCGCGCATGCCGGTGCCGCGGGATGCGTGGTCGTGACTGTCACCGCCTACGGCTTCGGTGGCGGCTTTCTGGTCCTTTGATGGTTCCGAACCATCTTCATTGTGTTCGTGGCCGTGGGCGGCATCCATGGCTTCCTTGAGCGAAGGGCCGCCGCCACTGCCTGCGAAGCCGAGCGAATAGGAGCCGCGGGTCACCACCTCGTCGCCGGGAAGCAGGCCTTCGAGAATTTCGATCCGCTCGTTGCTGGTGAGGCCGGTATGGACGTTCACCCGGTCGAAGGCGTTAGGGATGGTCATGTGTTTCACATAAACATGGCGGTTCGAGGGACCACCCTGGATCGCTTCGCGCGGGACGCTGAGGACACCGTCGCGCTTTTCCATGATGATGGTGCATTCGGCGTTCATGCCGGGGCGGAGCTGGTTGTCGGGGTTATCGATGGTGAAGATCACGCCGGCGGTGTTGAGATCCGCTCCCTCACTTTTTTCAGAACGGTTGGAGACATCCTGACCAAGAGCGCAGGCGGGATCGGGACAAGGACAAGCGGCGAATTTGAGCAGTGTGGCGGTGTATTCCTTGTCCGGACGAATCGGAAAATGAACCTTGGCCTGGGTTCCTTGTTTGTTTTTTCCAGCGGTGGCCTGCGGCAGCGTGGCGATGAGATAGATCGTTTTCAGGTCGGCGAATTCCGCGAGGCTGTCGCTGGGTTCGACCGGTGCGCCGAGTCGGGTATTGACAGAGATCACCGTGCCGTCGGCGGGCGCGGTGAGCCAGACGCTCGGCGGCGGATCGCCGGGCTGGCGGCTCTCTAGCAGGACGAGCTTGTCGCCCTTGGTGACGAAGGTGCCGATGGTGAGTTTCGTTTCGACCACGCGGCCTGGAATGCGACTGCTGAGGCTTGAGCGGTTTTCGGGAATCGCCTCGGTGCGACCGAGGGCGAAGGTGGTGGTTTCGAAGTCGGCTTCCTCGACCGTGACGGTTTCGAGTCCGAGGTTCTTGACACCTTGTTCGGTGAGGATGACCGGCGGGATTGCGACGGCGGAAGAGGCGTGCGGGATAAGCAGCAGCGCTGCAAGCAGGGTGAAAACAGATGATTTCATGATTTTGAGAGGAATTTGGTTCAAGGTTTGCCGAGTGCGGTTTCGTGGCGGACGCGGGCGAGGTGGAATTCGCGCAGGGCTTCGAGTTTGGCGGCGGCGAGTTGGAGGCGTTTTTCGCGGGAGCGGAGGACGGATTGGATTTCGCCCTGGGCGTTGCGGTAGGCATCCTCGGCGAGCTTGGTTTGCTCGTCAGCGAGGGGCAGCAGTGTGCTGTCGATCTCACCGATCAAGCTTATCCATTCGGCCATTTCGGCACGGGCGGCTTCGGCTTCGAGGCGGATGCCGCGGCCGAGGGCGATGGCTTCCTTTTCCTTGCGGATCTTTTTCGCCTCGGCCTCCTGGACGGCTCCTTCGTTCTTGTCCCAGAAGGGCAGCGCGATTTTGAAACGAAGGCCGATAATCGCCTCGTTATCGTAACCTTGTGGGGCGTCCTCCCTTCGTTCCGCCCCGGCGAAGATCCCGCCTTCGACGTCGTCGTAGCGGCGGGCTTGTTCGAGCGCGACGCCTTGTGCGGCGGATTGGGCGTTGAGCCTCGCTGCCTGGAAGTCGGGACGGCTTGCCGGGTCGGCGGAGGCGGATGGAAGCGACGGACCCGGCAAGGTTCCGCTGACGCCGAGCGCCTCTCCGGGACGCATGCCGAGCAGGGGTTTCAATTCACCGACGAGCGCGGTTTCGCTGGCATCAAGCTGGCGGATTTCCATGGATAGGCTGGTCGCCTCCAATTTGGCCTGACTGGCATCGAGCGGCGAGCCTTCGCCTTTCGCCGCGATCCCGGAGAGAAAATCGGCGAACTCCTTCGAGACACCGATTTGCTCGCGCAGCAGTTCACGCCGCTGGCGGGTGGCCAGCACTTTTACGACGGCTTCGCGGGCTTGGCCGATGAGCAGGCGTTCCACTTCGCGGACTTCAGCCTCGGAGGATTTGAGCTCGGCAAGGGAGACCTCTTTTTCCAACCGCAGCCGATCGGTAATCGGAAAACGTTGGGACACTCCGACTTCGAATTTCCCCTCGCGGAAACGCGGGTTGTGTTCGAGGCCGGTTTCGATTTCCGGGTTCGACAAGCGACCGGACTGGTTCATGCGGCCGACGGCTTCCTGGACTCGAAGGCGGGCGGCGGCAAGATCCGGATTTTGAGCACGGATCCGGTCGCCGATGCTCGCGAGCGAGACGACGACGGAGGGTTCCGCGCGGAGCGGAAAGGTCATGGCGGCAAGCGCCAGCAGGGCCATGGAAGAAAATTTGGACATGGATGTTTGAGAGGTAGGTCCGCGGCGAAATGATGCGCGGGACGGAAAAACGGTTTAGAAGGTTGATTCCGCGGTGGCGAACGTTGCCAAGCGGGTAAGACAACGCGCCTCAAGGGCACGCTGGAGCGCAAAACAGGGCGCTCAGATCAACGGCGGTTTTTCCGAATTCAAAAACGGCTCTTCTGGCGGCAATTCGCCTTCGTGCCGGAAGGCCAACCGCCGTGAGTCAGGATTTGCGAACCGCTTGAGGTGGTCGCTCTCCAAGGTCATGGGCTGGGCCTGGACGCAGCAATGGTGATGATGGCAATCGCCGTCGTGATGCCCGTCGTCGTGGGGATGAGCAGGTTGCTTCTCATGCTCACAGCAAGTGTCCACGGACATTTGCAGCGGCTTCGAGTGGGAATGATCCGCACCGGTGACGCGGACATTCAACCCGGCCGCCACGCAGAAAACCATTAACCATGAGAACAACAGATTCATCAATTCCGCGCGCAAGCTCAGCGCGGCCGCTTGGAAACTCAAGGAAATTTTCCCGACCTCCCGTCCACGGCGGGACGTCCATTTCACGATATGAATACAGCGGTAGGCTTCCGGTGGTTTACAAGTCGTTAGGATTCAGCTTGACGGCCAGGGGCGGAGTGAGATGGGTGAGAGGGTGAAAAAGGCGTTATTCTGCACGGGGGGATGGGTGATTGGATCAGCTGCGCTTGGATTGGCTCAAAACGATGCGACGGCGGAATTGAGAAAGGAGCTGGACGCCCTGCGCGGCGACTACGAGAAGCGGATCAATCAACTGGAATCACGGATCCGCGAGTTGGAGACTGAGCCGGAGGCGACTCCGCAGAAGACCGACGACGCTCCTGTGGCTCGGAAGCCTCGCAAGCAGGTGGCGCGGGCGGATGAGACCAAGCCGAAATCCAGCGGGAAACCCGGGCGAGAGATGAGTGCCGCCGATCCGGAGCCCGCCGCGAAAGACGAGGAACCTCAGGCCGACGAGTTTAAGAAGAACCAGAAAAAAGCGGTGGACGAGAAGTTCGGCGGCAGCACTGAAATCCGCGATTTGGCCAAGGGTCTGAGCGAACAGAATCTACTCGCCGAGAGGATCGAGGAGGTGTTGGAGGGGTATCTCGACATCACGGGCTATTTCCGGGCCGGATACGGCCGGTCGAACGAGGGCGGTCCCCAGCAGGCTTTCGGAATCCCCGACCTGGCAAAATACCGGTTGGGAAACGAGGCGGAAAACTATGGAGAACTCGCATTCGCCAAGACCTTCTATCCGGTGGGCATGTTCCACCGCGGGGACGGCGGCTTGGAAGGTCCGGTTGCCCGGATGACCTACCGGATGTCATTTTACAACCCGTATGACAATTATGGAACGGCCTCGGATACCGAGTTCACTTCGCCAGAGGTCTGGGGCTCGCTTGCCAACGTGATCCCCGGGATGCCGGACGCGAAATTCTGGGCGGGCAACCGGTTCTATCGACGTCATGACATCAACATGAACGACTTCTATTTCTGGGACATGAGCGGCGGCGGCGGCGGTGTCGAGGACGTGACGCTCGGCCAGGGGAAAATGGCCTTCGCATGGATCGGCGACGGCGCGCAGAGCGGGATTTACAACGGTTTCGACTCACCGGACCCGACGAATGCCGCGGGCTTCAGTAAGACAAACTTCGACCTCCGCTACTACGACTGGTCATTCCTCGGCGGGACCGGAGAGGTCGGGCTGATCTACTCGTCTGCAAGTTCCGGCGAGGACTCCACCGGAAACAGTGTGGATGACACCGATGGCCTGGCACTGTCCCTGGTGAAGACCGACAAGGGGTTCCTGGACAAGAACAGCCTCAATGTCGCGTCGCTTCAGGTCGGCACCGGGCCGGCGATGTCGTTCACCTCCGGATTTGAAGCCTACGGCACCCCGGCAGGAGTCTTCATCCGTCCGGACCCGGACGACGCGTGGAGATTCCGTGCGACGGAGCAACTGGTGGTGCAGCCGATCGAGGAGTTTTCCATCGGAGCGGCGATGGTCTATCAATACACCGACTATGGCATCGACGTGCCCGACCAGCACTGGCTCTCCGGCGGACTACGCCCTATCTGGGAAATTTCCGAAGCCTTCAGCATCGCCTTCGAGAGTGGCGTGGATTGGGCTTCTTCGACGCAGGGCGGGGAAGGCGGCACGCTGGGGAAACTAACAATCGCGCCGCAGGTTGCCATCGGGAACGAATATTTCAGCCGCCCGGTACTGCGTGCATTTTTCACCTATGCCATGTGGACCGACGGCCTCCAGGGCGAGGTGGGCGGGATGGACTACAACGGCCGCACCTCCGGCTGGACCTGGGGCGTGCAGATGGAATCCTGGTGGTGAGAATGCACATGCAGTATTTTCTAGATTTTCCGGAATGTGCATGCCATGTTTCACAACCGCAGATTCCCCCCTTCGTTCCCTTGCGGATAAAATCGCGAGGAGTTACCTGCGGAGCCCCCGACATGAGGAAACCAACCAATGCATGACCCCGTCACCTCCAATATCAACGCCTCCATCCAAAAGACCAACGAGTGGCTTGTCAGCGTAGAGCATGAACTGCACGACGACAACCGACAGGCAGCTTATCACGCCTTGCGGTCGGTCATGCACGCCTTGCGCGATCGTCTGCCGGCCGATGAGGCCGCCCATCTGGCAGCCGGTCTGCCGACGCTGCTGCGCGGAATCTATTACGAAGGCTGGACGCCGGCGAACAAGCCGGAGAAACTTAACAAACAACAGTTTCTCGACCGTATCCAGTCCAGCTACTCAGGTCCCGGCGCACTGAATCCGCTTCGTTGTACCGAGGCGGTTTTTAGCGTGCTCCAGCAGCGGATCGGCAGCGGCGAGATCGGAGATGTCCGGAGTATCCTGCCTCGGGACATCGCGGAACTCTGGCCTCACTCGTGATTCCACCGCCGCGGTGACAGCTTCACTGGCGCGACACCCTCACCGGGGTGCCGGCATCGTCCCAGTCGTAGAAAGACCTCGCCGGATTTCCGTCGGTGAGCGGCAGGCGGATGCAACCGTGCGATGCCGGGTAATCGGGTACGGAGGTGAAGCCATGGATGAAGACATGGCGGTGGATCTGGACGCTCCAAGGCATCGGCGCATTCTGATAGCGGCTCGAGTAGTGCATCCGCGCCCGATACGGGCCCGCGGTGAAACTGCCGCTCGGCGTGCTGCCGCGACGACCGGAACTGACGCGGCTTGTCAGAACCAGGCGGTCACCCTGCCACGCCTGGAGTTGTTGGTTTTCCAGACTGATCTCTACCCGCTTCTTTCCCGCGGAAATGCTGAATCGCCTGTCGGCGGAGAGCACTTCCAGCGGACCACCGTCATAGGACGAGAGGCTCGCTCCTACGGTTACCAATGTATCCACGCTTACCAGCGCGGTGCCATCCGTCATCCACCGCAGGGCGGCCGGATCGAGCAAGCGGTGGTTAAGCCGATAGCCTATCTTGTTCTTGTGTAGCGGCCAGCCGAGTTCGCTGCTCGCCTCCGTCAGCGGCAGATAAACCTTGCCGTGCGACGAGCAGAAGGTGATGCCATCGATCGGAGCGGCCGCAATCATGCCGCATGAAACGATGGCGATGGAAAGCCTGACAGTGACCGCGCGGGCAGATGGGTGGCACCACTTCATTCCATTTTTGCGGTTGGTGGTTGATCATGCTAACAATCCTCCATGACGGCTTCTCACGAAGCCGTCGTCACCCGATTGGAAGATCCCCGGTGAACATCAGCACGGAGCCAGCGCCACCGCCTTGTGGAGGATTTCGCGAAGCTCGCGCTGCAGCGTATCCAGCGGTGTCTTGGGTTGGCTCTTGAACGGATGCATCCGGATGACGGGGGTGGTGAGCGTGCTATCCTCCCACTCCAGCACTGGCAGGTCCAGACGCTGCCGGACATGGTCCTCAACTTCCTTGCGGATTCTCTCAGGCAACAGGCTGGCATTCAGGGTGACTACCGCACGTTGGTCGGTGGGCAGGCTACACGATGCGTCGGCGATGATCCGGAAATCACCGGTGGCCTGGTCCATTTCCTCCAGGGAAACAACCGCCTCGGCATCATATCCCTTCAGGGTCAGGGCCATGTCGTCAGGAATGCGGATCCGGTCGCCCACGGTGGGACGATGTTCGAATTCCTGGGTCCAGCCTGCGATTTTCGATCTGCCGTCTTTCACGACAACTTGGGTAATGTTTTTCGTATTCATAATAATTTATTTCTACGGGTCTTGCAGTACATCACCAGTTCCCCTGCGGTTCAAGGAGTTTTTGCGTTAGTCCGCGGGAACTCTCACAGCTTCCGCAAATAAGCGATGCTCCGCCCGATGTCGGCCATCGCGTCCGGCGATTGATCCTGCTCGACGTGGCAATGCTTCACTCCGGCGGCCCTGGCGGCGACGATGATCGGCTCCATCGCGATGATCCCGGCTCCTAACGGCTGGAACGCATCGGCGGGTAAAGCATTGGAAAACGACGGCGTGCCCACGCCCTCCTTGAGATCCTTCAGGTGAAGCTGAGAGACGCGTCCGTGAAGTTTCTTGATGAGCGCCACCGGATCAAGACCCGCCGCCTTGACCCAGAACACGTCGATTTCAAACTGCATCTCCGGCGAGAACTCCTCGATGAAAACATCGTAGCCGGACTTGCCGCCCTCCTTGGGATCGAACTCGAAGTTGTGGTTGTGATACGAGAGCTGGATACCGGCGGTTTTCGCCATCGCCGCCGCCTGGTTCGCGTGGGCGGCGACTTTTTTGTAATCGTCCAGCGTCTTGCGGTTGGTGTCCTTGAGATAGGGGATCACGAGGTGGCTCAGCCCGGTTTCCCGCGCCTTCTCGAGGATTTTCGAAAAATCCGACATCGCCGCATCCTTGGGATTGACCACCGCGTCCCACTCGAAGTGCGCGGAATTGATTTCAAGCCCGGCGTCCTTCGCTCCGGCGATCAGAGGGGCGGCGTTCGGAAATCCATAGAGCTCAACCTGCTTGTAACCGTCGGCAGCCACTTTTTTCAACGTTCCGGCGGGATCCATTCCCAGTTCTCTGCGGAGCGTGTAAAGCTGGATGCCAATGTTCTTGCGGTAGGCGTTTTCCGCTTCGAGGGCGAACAAACTCTGCGTCTGGCTGAGCACGAGCGAAGTGGCGGCGGTGGTGCGAATAAAGGTCCTGCGGTTCATGGGATAAGTGAATTTTATGCGGTCCCGCTGCCTGAAGCAAAGCCAAGTTCCACTTTGGATTGCGTTTCCCGCGGGCAAAACGAGCCCCCCCCGGGGTGGATGATTTGCGAAACCACGCCACAGCCCCCGGCATCAGGGAAATCGGGCGCCATACCCGTCTCCGCGCCGATCGGACCGAGCCGGAATCTAGCGCCAGGCAAACCGGCCACGAACCTTGGAAATAGTCGCAATTCATTCCGCTCCCGATTTCGGACCGGTGCTCCGACTCGATTGGCCATCAATATTTAAGATATCCTTAATTTTAGCTTTCAGAAATTCGCCCCGGAAGTTAATTGGGGGCATGAAAATTCTGGTTTTGCTCGTGATGCTGCTCGCCCTGAACTCCTGCAACACGCTAATCGGCCTCGGTCGTGACACCAAGGCGGGATACGAATGGACGAAGAAGAAGATCCAAAAGGAAGAAACGGTGGAAGACGCCAACCTCCCGGTTTATTGAGATGGCCCGCGAGTCTCCAGGCTCGCGTTCCCGGGTGGGGAAAGTTTCGGGTTTCGCATGGCGGGAGACTCTGCTTTGCTTGAGGCGTGACGTTCGCCAGTAAAATCACCATCGCCCGGATCTGCCTGGTTCCCATGTATGCCGCGCTGGCGTTTTACTACGGGCACACGGTGAAAATGGGCCAACCGGTCGAGGCGCTGCGCTGGTGGGCGCTCGGGGTTTTTGTGTTTGCCGCGGCGACTGACGGCGTCGATGGCTGGATCGCGCGGCATTTCAACCAGTGCTCGAAATTCGGCGCGTTTATCGATCCCATCGCGGACAAGGCGCTGTTGCTCACCGGCGTCATCACGCTTTCGCTCGTCGATTGGGGGGCGCCGGGCTGGCGACTTCCGCTGTGGTTTGCCGCCATCGTTATTTTGCGCGACTGCATCATCATCGGCGGCATCAGGATTCTCTGGAATCATCACCGTGACGTCAGGTTTGCCCCGCATTGGTCAGGCAAGGTCACTACGGTGGCGCAGATGTTCGCAATCGGCTGGGTGATGCTGCGGGTGACCGTATTGCCGCCGGTATATCCCTGCATCATCGCGGGATTTTTCACCCTCTGGTCCAGCATCGCCTACATCCGCCAAGGCCAGCGCATTCTTCGCGGGCAGGAAGCTTGAAGACATGAAAAAGCCCGGAAGCCCCTAAGGGCTGCCGGGCTTTTCCAAAGGTGGGGGAGAAGGGAGGGAGGGATTCTCAGCGCCGGCGGCGGAGAAGGCCGAGAAGGCCGGAAGCGCCGAGGAAGACTAAGGAACTTGGTTCTGGAACCACATTTCCTGCCACCACAAAATCATCGATGCGCAAAACCCCGGATCCCGTCGATGATCTCGATCCATCCAGCCAACCCTCGATCCGAATTTCAACGCTGGAAAGACCTGTATTCCCGGTTACGGGCTGACTCACGGAGAAAAGCGACGAGTCCGGTGTGTTGATAGTGCCAAAGGAAGAAGAACCCACAGTCACACCCAAAGCAGTCGGCCCTGCGCCTGTTGCATAGGCATTAAATGAAACATTCGTAATGTCGATCGTGTAACCAACCGCTGCCACGATTGTAAAATAGAAGTACTTGGCTGTAGATCGCGAAGTCGCGGTCCAACTGGACTCCTCAATGTAGGGCTCATTCGGGAAATATGCTCCCGTTGTAATGTTAGTTTCAATCGAGCCGGAAGAAAGACTGAAGTTAGTTGAAGTGGTATTGCCTGCCTGCGTCGTGGCTACAAGTGAATTGGTGGATGGAAATGAATAAGACACCAAAGTCGCGCCGGGAGCACTTGATATGCAGGACATCAAAAATGATGCCATCCGGATTAATACTGACATCCTTACTTTACTCGGACTAGAGGAAGGCATGACGATAAAAGACAGCATGTATCGGGCCAATTCAACATTCTGTTTTTAAGCATGATTAGAATCCATCCAAATCAATCCTGTGCTGAGATTGGGCATTCTCCGCCTCTACTGCCGATCGCCGGGATTCACAATTCTGACATCACCACTGGGATTTTTTCTCTCCGGCCTAAGCAAAAACGGACTGAAGCTCCCCAGGCGTCAATTCCCGCCAGTCGCCTTCTTCCAGATCATCAGGCATTTTCAGGCCACCGATGGAAATGCGCCTGAGGTCGAGCACGTGGTTCCCGGCGGCGGCGAACATCCGGCGGACCTGATGATAACGGCCCTCGTGCAAGGTGACGAGGGCTTCCTTTTCGTCGAGAACTTCGAGCTTGGCGGGAAGCAGCGGCCGCGTCTCGCTGTTCAGGACCAGGGTGCCGGAGGCGAAGAGATCGCCCTCGTGGCCTTCGAGCGGGCGGTCGAGCCGGGCTTGATAGACTTTATGGCACTCGGATTTCGGATGGATGATTTTATGAAGCAGCTTGCCGTCATCGGTCATCAGGAGCAGGCCGGTGGTGTCCTTGTCAAGCCGGCCGATCGGATTGAGACCGGGATTCCGGTGGGCGAAGCGCGGCGGCAACAGATCGTAAATCGTGCTGCCGGGATCCTCGCTGCTGCATGTGTAACCGTCCGGCTTGTTGAGCATGATGACGAGCGGCGCGGGTGGATCGAGCGGCTCGCCGCGGAAGAGGATCCGGTCGTGGGGCGGCACGTCGTTTTCGCCGAGCACGT